>JANLZY010000268.1:0-6933 GCA_031359365.1 Methylotenera sp.
TACTTTGAGACATGATAATTTTTCTAAAAACTTAAATATGGCGACTATATTCAGATGTTTAGTAAACACTGTCAATGCTGGTTTTTAATTAAATTAAGCAATTGATTTTATTGGTTTTAATTATATAAGCGATATTGTATATTTAACACTTTAAACACGTTAAATTTAAGAGGTCAGTATATGGAGCTAGATTTAGGCGCAAAGTTAAAAATTATTCGTTTGCGGCATCAACTCTCGCAACGCGCCCTGGCGAAAAAAGCTGGGGTGGCTAACGCGACAATTTCATTAATTGAATCTGGCCATACAAGCCCATCGGTAAGTGCGCTAAAGCGCATACTTGCAGGCATTCCAATGACGTTGGCTGAGTTCTTTTCTGATGAGCTACCCAATATGCAAAGTGAAGTGTTTTACCGCGCTGAATCACTGACGGAAATTAGTGGTGGCGAAGGCATTTCTTATAGGCAAATCGGCTCAGCAAAAGCGGGTCACGTGTTGCAAATCCTTTATGAGACATACGAAGTTAGTGCGGATACTGGTTTGAATATGCTGCAACATGAAGGTGAAGAGGGCGGCGTGATATTATCAGGTCGATTGGAAGTCACGGTGGGAGAGTCCACACGGGTGTTAGGTGTTGGCGATGCGTACTATTTTAATAGCAATATGCCGCATCGCTTTAGAAATGCAGGGGCTCAGCCATGTACTTTGGTGAGTTCTTGTAGTCCACCGACGTTTTAACATGAAGATTTAACATGAATTTACAAATAAAATCATAGTTAAGTTTTTGCTTCAAGCACAATGGGCTAGAATGAATCTAATGCTGATTGAGTTTGGAAGAGTGAGTATAAGTACATGCAGTTTAAGCGAAGCATTCCTACCGTTGAGCAAGCAAAGCCCTTCCTAGCCAAGGCTGGCGTCATTGGGTTTATCTATTTCATCACCGCCTATTTAGGCACATTTATCACCCCTTACATTGATGCAATCTCATTTTTTGAATTGCCGGCTATCGCCCTAGCTGCTGCGCTTGTCGTCAAATATGGTTGGACTGGTATTTTAGGTTGCGTGGTAGGCTCATTGTTGTTTCACTTACTGAAGATGCCTTGGCAACTCGCAGCTACTTTAGCGATTGGCAACGGCATTGCCGCATTTCTATTCAACTACCTTTTAAGACTGTTTCATCCATCAGCAGTGACTATTAATCAAGTGTCGACTGTGGCTACTTTCGCTTTTGTAGCGGCGCCTATTGCAAGTGCAGCACATGCCATTATTTCAATATTGAGTATGAAGTGGCTAGGCTTTATGTCTTGGGATTCTATGGCGCAGAAGGCGATGACATGGTGGTTTAGTGAGTTGCTGCTTGCTTATTTCACCGTACCTTTATTACTTTCAATATTGGCCTCTCAAAAAATCGACTTCCAATTACAAGAAAAACTTGAAATGGGCACGGCATTCGTCGCTATGGTCATCATTTCTTGGCTAACCTTGAAGTATGGCCAGATGCTGGCATCATCAGAGATTATCATTTTTGTGTTGTTAGCATTTGTGTTATTGGCGGCACTTAGATTTAAAACGATTGTTACGCACGCCGCTATTTTTATTGCGGCACTCATTGCTTTTATCTCACTTATTTTTAACGTTGAGCACATTCACTCTGAATTGTATTCGCAGGCATTATTCACCCTTAAAGTTGGTCTTATTCCTATGGCTTTGGGTGGATTGTTTGTGGCCTCCGCCTTCTCTGAGCGCCATCATGCAGAAGCTGAACTCAATAAATTAGCGAACCATGACCCGCTTACTTCATTGCCCAATCGTACTTATTTTCAACATTTTTTAACACACAGTCTAGCGCAAGCTTATAGGCAAAAGCAGCAGGTCTACTTATTATTTATTGACTTAGATCGTTTTAAAAAAATCAATGATTCAGAAGGGCATGAGCTAGGCGATGCCGTGCTTAGAATTATTGCCACTCGCCTGAATGAAATTTTGCGAGCTGATGATTTTGTTGCGCGCTTAGGTGGCGATGAGTTTGCTGTCGTGTATACACATCCTCCCGTGAATAATGCTGCTAGCAATTTAGCCAGAAAAATCATTGGTATAGTATCAGAGCCATTTGAGCTGCAAGGGCGACGTTACAGCGTAGGTGCAAGTATCGGCATTAGTGTTTACCCTAATGATGCGACTGATGCACATGCGTTACTTAGACATGCTGATTTAGCCATGTACCAAGCAAAAAGCAAACGTAGCGGTTTTGAGTACTTCAGCGAAGAAATGAACGTCTTCGCGCATGAGCAACTGCAAATTGAAAACGGTTTGCAGCAAGCCCTAGAGAAGGGTGAGTTGCTATTGATGTATCAGCCTAAAGTGGATTTACGCACCAATCAAGTGGTGGGTTTAGAGGCACTAGTGCGTTGGTTAACTAATGCTGGCGTGCTGACTAGCCCAGATAAGTTTATTCCGATTGCTGAAGAAACTGGCCTCATTGTGCCAATTGGGCGTTTTGTCATCCGTGAAGCTTGCGAGCAGTGGGTGAGATGGTATGAGGCAGGACTTAACCCGCCGCCTGTCGCGGTGAACATCTCGCCACGACAATTTAGTGATTTATCGTTAATTGCGGATATCTTGGAAATCATCAAAACTACAGGTATGAATCCTGCTATGCTGAACGTAGAGATTACCGAAAGCGCAACGATGGATGATCCTGAAATGACCATGGAGATTTTGGCGGAAATGCGCGCGCTTAATCTACATTTGTATATTGATGACTTTGGTACAGGGCATTCAAATCTTGGTCAGCTAAGGCGCTTGCCAATCGATGCAGTTAAAATCGACAAAAGTTTTATTAACGACGTATTAACCAGTAATGACGATGCGGAAATCGTGACTGCGATTATTAATTTGGCACATGCCTTAAAAATTCGTGTGGTGAGTGAAGGCATAGAAACAAAAGCTCAATTGGAGTTTTTGCGAGAATTGGGTTGTGATGAAATACAAGGTTTCCTCGTGAGTAAGCCAGTTTCGCATAGCCAAGTGGAGGCATTTTTTAATAAGACGATTAAGCTTTGATATTACTTGCGCATCGGCCAGAAATTTTTTTGGGAGCTTAATTGAAACATAAGACTTTAAATGAGACGTAAGCTAGTTGTTGCAAACCGAAAAATGAATGGTTCTTTATCCAGCAACAAAGCCTTTTTAGAGGGTTTGTTAGCTGGTACTCGTGATTATCCGAATGCAGATTACTCGGTGTGCATGCCGCACCCCTATTTATTTCAAGCAGAAGCATTGCTAAAAGGCAGCCCTATTACATGGGGTGGTCAGAATATGAGCCGTTATGAATCGGGTGCTTACACTGGCTCAGTCTCGCCTGGCATGATAAAAGAGTTTGGCTGCGAATATGTGATTATCGGCCATTCAGAACGCCGTCAGCGCGGGCACGATACTGACCATTCCATAGGTGAGCGTTTTGAAGTAGCCACTAAAGTAGGTTTGAAGCCTATTTTCTGCATGGGTGAAACCTTAGAGGAATATGAAGACGGCATTACCGATGTAGTGACTATACGACAATTCAATGCGGTGATTGCAGAGATTGGTGTCAAAGGCCTAGCAAATGGCGTACTCGCTTATGAGCCTGTATGGGCAATCGGCACTGGTAAAGCCGCATCGCCAGAACACGCGCAAAACATTCTAAGTTTTTTGCGTGGGCATATCGAGTTGTTAGATGCCGATATAGCGGAGAATATTCGCATCCTCTATGGAGGAAGCGTGAAAGCTGATAATGCTGCCAAGTTGTTCTCCATGCCTGATATCGATGGCGGCTTGGTAGGCGGCGCCTCGCTCAATACCGATGAGTTCGTCGCAATATGCCAAGCTGCAAGCAATGCTTATGAAAAGTAGTGTCTAACATAGTTTTGATAAGCATTGCTGGCAAGTTAACTTTTTTAACTTAAATTATTTATACCTTAATCATGACATGTCGTACGCTGCTGTAATCCTCAATCGCATACATCGACATATCTTTACCGTAACCTGATTTTTTCATACCGCCATGTGGCATTTCAGAAACCAGCATGAAATGTGTGTTAACCCAAGTGCAGCCGTACTGTAACTCAGCCGAAACGCGCATGGCACGTGAAATGTCGCTAGTCCATACAGAGCTCGCTAGCCCGTATTCTGAATCATTTGCCCAGCCTACAACTTGCTCTTCATCATCAAAACGAGTCACTGAAATTACGGGGCCAAATACCTCTTTGCAGACGATTTCATCTGTTTGCAAAGCGCCAGCCACAATGGTGGGTTGGTAAAAAAAGCCACGGCCGTCACGCGCTGCGCCACCTGTTGTAATTTCAATATGTTTTTGTGCGGCAGCGCGCCCCACAAAATCTGCCACACGGTCGCGTTGTCTAGCAGAAATCAATGGCCCCATCTCAACACCAGACTCTTTCTGCTCACCAACTTTAATACTTGCAACGGCTGAAGATAAATCGGCGACTAATTTATCGTAGATTTTTTTGCCTGCATAAATACGGCAAGCGGCGGTGCAATCTTGTCCCGCGTTGTAAAAGCCGAAGGTGCGCACACCTTCAACCACTGCGTCGATGTCTGCATCATCAAACACAATCACAGGTGCTTTTCCACCTAATTCTAGGTGGGTACGCTTCACGCTTTTTGCAGCCACTTCCATGATTTTTTGACCAGTTGAAATATCACCAGTAATTGATATCATCTGTACTTGCGGCTGAGAAATCATAGGCGCACCAACTGACTCACCGCGACCATTCAAAATGTTCACCACGCCAGCTGGAAAAATATCAGCGATTAACTCCGCAAGCTTTAATGTAGTGAGTGGGGTCATTTCTGATGGTTTGAGAACTACCGTATTGCCAGCGGCTAATGCAGGGCCTAGCTTCCAAGCAGCCATCATCAGTGGATAATTCCACGGCGCAATTGAAGCAACGACTCCAAGAGGATCGCGGCGTATCATGCTGGTATGACCAGCTAAGTATTCGCCAGCTAGTGAGCCTGACATGTTGCGTACAGCACCTGCAAAGAAGCGGAATACGTCAGCAACGGCAGGCATCTCATCATTCAAAGCCGCCAAATAAGGCTTACCGCAATTCATCGATTCAAGTTCTGCAAAACCTTCTGCATTAGCTTCAATGGCATCAGCAAGTTTAAGCAGCATGGTTGAGCGATCGCGCGGTGTGGTTTTTTTCCAGCTGGGAAAAGCGCTTGCAGCAGCAGAAACCGCTTGTTGAATTTGTGCCAAAGAAGCTTCTGCAACTTGTGTTATTTCTACTTCTGTCGCTGGATTAAGCACGCTGATTAATGCGCCTTCACCTTTAACAAACTTACCGTTGATGAGTAGTTGAGTTTGAAATTTTTGCATGTTTGCTCCTCTATAAAAATCGTATTTTATTAATTTTAACGGCTACTGCCCGCGATGCTTTCTGTGCCGCGTGTTAAATAATATGCAGCAATAATAGGTATTGCGGTAACGAGCATGACCATCATTGCAGCCACGTTGGTAATAGCCGCATCACGCGGTCTAGACAGTTGGTTGAGTAGCCAAATAGGTAGTGTTACTTCATGACCAGCGGTGAAAATGGTCACAATTAGCTCATCAAATGAAAGTGCAAACGCCAGCAAAGCACCAGCCAATAAGGCGGTAGCAAGTTGCGGCATGATGATGAACCTAAAGGTAGTGAAGCCATCTGCACCCAAGTCCATCGAAGCTTCAACCAAGTTATGCGGCATGCGCCTAAAACGTGCGACCACATTGTTATAAATCATCACCACACAGAATGTAGAATGACTGACGACGATAGTTAAAAAGCCTGGTGTAATGTCTAGGATATTCATTGCAGATAGGAGTGCGATACCTGTGATGATGCCAGGGAGCGCGATAGGCAAAATCAGCATGGTTGTAATAGCTTCTTTGCCAAAAAAGTTACGTCTATAGAGCGCTGCAGCAGTCATGGTGCCCATAATGATTGCCAGTGAAGTTGCGAATGCCGCCACTTTGAGCGATAAAGCAATCGCAGACATAACATCTTCACGTGCAAAAGCAACATGAAACCAGTGCAAGGTAAAGTGAGTATGGCTTCCATCACTTGCTAGAAAGGCATTGATGACGATGACAACAATCGGAAAGTGTAAAAATACCAAGCCGCCATAAGCTAGCGTTTTTAGCCAAATTGGTGCGTTTGGTTGGTTTTTATTCGTTTTAAAGAGCATCAAATGCTCCAGTACGTTTGGCAAGTGATAAGTAAATGAAAATGAGTGTAATCGGCACCACTGTAAATGCTGCAGCCAGCGGCATATTGCCTACTGAGCCTTGCATCGTGTACACCATGGTGCCGATATACAAACCGCTAGGGCCTATTAGTTGCGGAATGATGTAATCGCCCAATGTGAGTGAGAAAGTAAAAATTGAGCCTGCCACAACTCCGGGAAAGACCAATGGCAATAGCACACGGCGAAAGGTTTGTGCAGGTTTTGCGCCAAGGTCGGCAGAGGCTTGCAGCAAGTTGGTAGGCACGCGCTCAAGAGCGGCTTGTATAGGCAAAATCATGAAAGGCAGCCAAATGTAGGTGAAAACGATAAAGCGCCCAAGATTAGAAGTTGCTAGCGTGTTGCCGCCGATTGCTGGTATTTGTAATACATGGTTAAGCGCATTATTTAAGCCTAAGTGATTGATGCACCAGTACAAAATACCTTGTTGAGATAAAATCACCGTCCAAGCATAGGTTTTAACGATGTAGCTTGCCCACATCGGCAACATTACTGCAATATAGAAAAAACCTTTTTCAGCTCGGCTACCGTAGCGCGTCATGTAGTAAGCAATGGGGAAGCCAATCAATGCAGTTGCGAGCGTCACCGCAACTGCCATAGTGAGTGTACGCAGAATAATGTCAAAGTTAGTGGCATCGAAAAGACTGC
>JANLZY010000294.1:0-3240 GCA_031359365.1 Methylotenera sp.
GACTTTCTTATCTACACCCTGCTTATTTAAGTCAACAACCTGACTTGGCGTTAAATCATATGATGAGTTGCTAATGCGGATTTTTTCGATAAGCACATCTGCAGTCACGCCACTTTTTGTTAAGCTCACTAAATCATCTAAACTCAAGCTTGCAACTGGCTTGGGCATAATTCTAGCGAGTTCTTCTTCTGAGATTCTGTCGATTTTCTGCGAACCAGCACTTGAGTATTGGCTATTACTTGCGCAAGCAACCAAAACTAAGCAAGCAGCAAAAATAAAAACTGGTTTGCAGCGAGAGATAAGACTGGTCATTTTGAACTCCTTCGCGTCATAAACGGCGCTTTGCATTTATAGCGTTTAAAGCTGGTGAAGGTGCGGTAATTTGAGCATCATAAGCATGCGTTTTAAACGGATAACGTGCTTGCACTTTTTTCACATACAGCCTGGTTTCAGCAAATGGCGGAATGCCTTTATACTTATTCACAGCGCCCTCACCAGCGTTATAAGCAGCCACAGTCAGCGCGACATCGCCTTTATAATAAGCAAGTAACCAGCGTAAATAGGCAACGCCACCTTTGATATTTTGGGTTGCATTGTAGGCGTTTTTTACGTTAAAACGCTCGGCAGTATCGGGGATCAGCTGCATCAAACCTTGTGCCTCTTTATTTGACGTAGCCACATTCTCGAAGTTCGATTCCACTGAAATAATGGACAGCACCAGCTTTTCATCGACTTTGTAACACTTAGAAATAGTATTGACCAAACGCAACACCAAACGTTTGTTTTTTGGCAAATTAGCAATGTATTGATCGATCTCAGGCGTTTCTTTGACTAGCGTAGTGCCAGATAGCCCTTTTTCTGGCGCAACGTCATCAAGTACACAAGGTGGCGTTGCGGAGGTTTTAATTTCAATCGTTTCGAGCATTTTCTGCGCCTCAAAATGCCCGTGAGTGGAAGCGATACCAAATAAATTAGCCGCATAATCACGGTTTTCTGGCACGCCACGGCCAAATGCATAGAGCATCCCTAACCTGTATACCGCCTCTGCACTGCCATAACGAGATGCTTTGCAATACATATCTGCAGCCTTCCAAGCGCCGTCGGGGTCATCCTCATCGCTGACCAGCACATTGGCACGCATCAATAAGTCTTTGATAATTGGCGGCTCATTGTCAAAAACCTCTAGCTCTTGTGTGCTAAACGCGGCATGTGCAAAGCCTGCTGTCATTAAAAATACAGCAAGCATTGCACTGAGAAAACTAGGTTCCAGCCGCTCTTTTAACAAATACAGTCCCTAACTTTTGAACCATTAAACCGCGGAGTTTGAGAATACAATCTTACCCGCTTTAACGTCCACCTTGATAGTATCTTTAGCTACAAAATTACCCGATAATATTTCACGAGATAATGGATTTTCAATCTCAGACTGAATCGCACGTTTAAGCGGTCGTGCGCCATAGACTGGATCAAATCCAGCATTGGCAATTTCAGCAATTGCTGCATCGGTAAGCTCCAACTGCATATCCATTGCCGCTAAACGCTTTGCCAAATATTGCAACTGAATCGCCGCAATCGCTTTAATATTATCTTCACCCAATGCATGAAAAACGACCACTTCATCGATACGGTTGACGAACTCAGGCCTGAAATGCGCTTTCACTTCGCCCATCACTGCAAGTTTCACCACTTGGTAATCTTGGTGTGCCATGCTTTGTATCATCTGACTGCCCAAGTTAGACGTCATGATAATCACGGTGTTTTTAAAGTCTACAGTACGACCTTGACCATCGGTTAAGCGCCCATCATCCAACACTTGCAGCAATACGTTAAACACATCTGGATGCGCTTTTTCAACCTCATCCAACAGAATCACACTATACGGTTTGCGACGCACAGCTTCTGTTAACGTACCGCCTTCTTCATAACCAACATAGCCAGGAGGCGCGCCTATCATGCGAGATACAGAATGCTTCTCCATAAACTCACTCATGTCGATACGAATTAAATGGTCTTCCGAATCAAACAAAAAGCCTGCTAAAGCTTTGCAAAGCTCTGTTTTACCAACGCCTGTCGGTCCTAAAAATAAGAAGCTGCCGTAAGGACGATTAGGGTCACCTAAGCCAGAACGTGAACGTCGAATCGCGTCTGATACAAGTCGCACAGCTTCATCTTGCCCCACTACACGTTCATGCAACTTGGTTTCCATGGTCAATAACTTGCCGCGCTCACCTTGCATCATTTTAGAAACAGGGATGCCTGTAGCGCGACTTACTACTTCGGCGATTTCATCTGCGCCAACTTCGGTACGCAACATTTTGTGCTTAATTTGAGTTGAAGTCGCTTCAGAATTAGAAGCTTGTTTTAACTGAGCCTCAAGCGCGGGTAATTTTCCATATTGCAACTCGGAAACTTTTTGCCACTCGCCTTTGCGCGTAGCTTCCTCCATCTCAAATTTGATTTTTTCAATCGCCTCTTTGATATGTGCAGAGCCCTGTACTTGGGCTTTTTCAGCTTTCCAAATTTCTTCTAAATCATTGTATTCACGTTGAATACGAACCAGCTCTTCTTCTATCAAACTAAAGCGCTTCTTACTGCCCTCATCTTTTTCCCGACGTACCGCCTCACGTTCAATCTTTAATTGAATCATGCGGCGCTCGAGCTTATCCATGACCTCTGGCTTAGAATCAATTTCCATTTTGATGCGCGAAGCCGCCTCATCAATCAAATCAATCGCTTTATCAGGTAAGAATCGATCGGTGATGTAGCGATGGCTCAACTCAGCAGCAGCAACAATTGCGGGATCTGTAATTTCAACGCTGTGATGCACCTCATATTTTTCTTTCAAACCGCGTAAAATCGCAATGGTAGCTTCCACGGTAGGCTCATCCACCAACACTTTTTGGAAGCGACGTTCAAGTGCTGCATCTTTTTCAATATATTTACGGTATTCATCTAAGGTAGTTGCGCCTACGCAATGCAACTCACCGCGAGCTAAAGCCGGTTTCAACATATTGCCGGCATCCATCGCGCCTTCTGCTTTGCCAGCGCCGACCATGGTGTGAATTTCATCGATAAAGACGATAGTTTGGCCTTCATCTTGTGCCAGTTCTTTTAACACTGATTTCAAACGCTCTTCAAAATCACCTCGATATTTAGCTCCCGCCAGCAAAGCGGCAATATCTAATGACAATACTTTTTTGACTTTGATCGAATAAGGCACTTCACCATTGACGATACGTT
>JANLZY010000192.1:0-2066 GCA_031359365.1 Methylotenera sp.
GATTTAAAGCCAGAAGGTAATATTTTCATGAAGTCTAGTTATTAATTACTGAGCATAAGTTTGTCAGAATTAAATAAACAAATGTGTCAATATAAGCTACTTTTATGTCGTAGATTGAACACTTGACGTCTTCGATATAATCGTAGAATCGTACAGAGCTTAACAGTAATTAAATACTAAAATAAACCATAGCAGCACTTACTCTTTTGATTTATTTAGATTATTTTAGTTTTAAACTTACTTAATTTTACAACTTAGCCCATTCCCATAAGAGTGGCTTGAATATTGCTTTTCTTGAGTGAGTAAAAGCAATATTCAGCTAGTTTCAGGATAACTATTAGTGATAAACATACAATCATTTGACAACTCCTCTGTACTGATTGTTGATGACCAATCAACCAGCCGAGCGATACTTGCGCAAGTCGTCAAAAGCATCAATCCCAGGATCACCGTAGCTGAAAAAAGTAGTCCTGAGCAGGCACTGGAGTGGGCGCAAGAGCATGTTGCAGATCTGGTATTTGTGGATTATCTAATGCCTGAAATGAACGGTATCGAGTTTGTACGTTTACTTAAAAAACTCCCGCAATATGCAGCCGTACCAGTGATGATGATCACAATTAAAAAAGATACCGAAACTCGTTATAACGCGCTAGA
The DNA here is from genome assembly GCA_031359365.1 of Methylotenera sp. Classification (GTDB taxonomy): domain Bacteria; phylum Pseudomonadota; class Gammaproteobacteria; order Burkholderiales; family Methylophilaceae; genus Methylotenera. Next base: position 655 of record JANLZY010000192.1, read on the forward strand.
TGCAGGCGTAACAGACTTCATCAACAAGCCTGTTGATATGCACGAATGTATAGCGCGTAGTAAAAATTTACTGACCATGCATATCCAGCACATCACCCTTCAGAACAAAAGTATCTTGCTTGAAAATTTAGTGGCCGAAGCGACAGCCGATATTAAAGCGCGTGAAAAAGAAACTTTAATGCGACTCGCGCGTGCGGGCGAGCACAAAGATTACGATACTGCTTTGCATTTACAGCGCATGTCTTTATACAGCAGAGCACTGGCGGATGCTATTGGGCTTGATGAAGATGAAGCTGAAATTATTGAGCTTGCTGCACCCTTGCATGATATTGGTAAGATTGGAACGCCAGATCTGATTTTGCTTAAAAAAGGTCCTTTCGACGATGAAGAGCTGAAAATCATGCGCAAACATCCTCAGGTAGGATATAAAATATTAGAAGATAGCCCTTCTAAATACCTGCAAAAAGGTGGCGAAATTGCCCTGTCGCATCATGAACGCTTTGACGGCTCTGGCTACCCTAACGGCCTTAAAGGCGAGGAAATTCCACTTTCAGCCCGCATTGTTGCGATTGCCGATGTATTCGACGCATTGACCAGTACTCGTCCGTATAAAAAAGCTTGGAGTTTTGAACAAGCCTATCAATATATATGTGATGAAAGTGGCAAACACTTTGACCCAGAGTTAGTGAGCGCAATGATTAAAGCAAGAGCCGTTTTTGAAAAAATTTACTCTGAGAATTCAACCTCTCCAGAATCACTATAATCCTTGAAATAAATGAGCGTTAGCAGCATCAGAAGTGCCCGAAAATTTAGGCAAACAGTTTTACTCATTGATGACCAATCAACGGTATTAGATATTCATGCAGCAATTTTGAAGTCGCTAAAAATGGATCTCAAAATTGTAAAGATGACCGACCCAGTTGAGGCTTTAGAATGGATGCAAAATAAACAAGTGGATTTGATTATTACCGACTTCCGCATGCATCAAATGGATGGCATGCAATTTGTACAGACCATTAAAGATGCCTGTAATGTGCTATGGCACTCTATTATCGTCGTCACCGCAATTAAAGATCAAACCACGCATCAAGAACTCATTGCCGCAGGCGCATCGGCTTGCCTGAATAAGCCCGCACAAACACAAGAACTAGCCACTATTGCTAAAATGCTACTAGAGAAGAGTAGGGACCTCTATAGCCGCACTCTGTTAGAAGCAAAGTAAAAATATGCTGATATCTTTCAAAAAATGGTACAAAAATACTACGCTAAATAGTGATCCACTAGAGCTGGAGCAGGCTAAAGTAAGAATCATTGTGGGACTAGTTGCCTTTTGTTACTTCTCCTATAACTACCTCACTAACAAATTAGCCTCTCAAGAATTTATTGTATTTCAGTTACTTTTTGTTTTTGAA
>JANLZY010000329.1:0-1716 GCA_031359365.1 Methylotenera sp.
CTATGTTTAACATGTATGTGCATTTGCCGCAGCAATTCAAAGGTACACATATGTCACGTTTTGTTGAGATTCTCAATATGAACGAACATGCTATTTCGGTTGAGTCATTTGAAACAATTTTACGTGAAATGGTTAAACGCCTAGAGGCGGAGTCCGGCCATGTGGAAATGACTTTCCCGTACTTTGTAAACAAAGCTGCGCCAATTTCAGGCGTAAAAAGCTTGCTAGATTACGAAGTGACGTTTATTGGCGAAATCAACCAAGGTAAGTTTGATATCACGGTGAAAGTACTCGTACCAGTGACAAGCTTATGCCCATGTAGTAAAAAGATTTCAGATTATGGTGCGCATAATCAACGCTCACATGTCACTGTAACAGCACTGATTAATAACTTCATCTGGATTGAAGACATTATTGATTTGGTAGAAAAACAAGCTTCATGCGAGCTTTATGGTTTATTAAAACGCCCAGATGAAAAATATGTGACTGAGCGTGCGTATGACAACCCTAAATTTGTAGAAGACCTGGTGCGTGATGTAGCTGCCCAACTCAGTAAAGAAAGTCGCATTGTGGCATACACTGTTGAAAGTGAAAACTTTGAGTCTATACACAACCATTCTGCTTATGCGTTAATTGAACATGACAAACGCAAACATTAACATCGTGTTTAACTAACATTTTGCACTCAACAAAAAAGCCACTACTACAGTGGCTTTTTTATATAGGAGTAGCTTTTTATTAGTAGCTCATACTTTTAACAAGCTAAACCACATTTAACCGAAATATAACTTTTACTATCGTGCCAGTCTGTTTTTTCATGTCACTGTACTCCAACAAAACACGTGCTTGATGCTGGTGGGCAATCTCCTGCACGATTGCAAGCCCCAAGCCACATCCGTTTTCTGCAGTACCTAGCACACGATAAAAGCGTTCAAATACCTTCTGCTGCTCATACAAGGCAATACCCAAGCCAGTATCCTGCACGGACAATACGGCTTCATGATTAACTACTACTAAACCTACCGTGACCTTTGCACCTGATGGGTTATACCTGATTGCATTGTCGATTAAGTTATTCAATAATTCTTGCAATAAGACATTGTTAGCACTGATATTTAGCGCTTTAAGCTCACACTTAACACCCAAATCAATATTTTTATCTAAGGCCTTGGGCACCCAATCTGAAGTCACTTCGTTAATCAGACTTACCAAGTCCACGCGGACAAAAGCATGTGCGGCCAAACCTTCAGGCTCAGCTCTGGCTAAACTTAATAGCTGATTTGCCAAACGACCGAGATTGTCACTACCAGCACTAATTTGCTTAAGCGCATGCTGAATACTCGCTAAATCACTCTCTCGCAACGCCGCCTCTGCCTGAATCTTCAAGCCAGCTAAAGGTGTTTTAAGCTGATGCGCAGCATTCGCCAGAAAATGGCGGCGCTCATTTACCGCGCTTTTCTCTTTTACAATCAGCTCATTCATCGCATGCAATAAGGGTTGCAGCTCTTCAGGTGCGTCAAGCTCTTCCAATGGCCTTGTGTCAGTTGGTAGCCGTTTTGAAATTAAAACTTTTAACTTATCAAGCGAAATTAGTCCTCTTTGAATACCTAAATTCACAAGAACAATGATCAATATAATTAATATAATTTGTGGCACCAGCATAATGGCAACAATTTCTCTCGCCATCTTGTCTCTTTTTGTTGTTGATTCACCTAT
>JANLZY010000359.1:0-8960 GCA_031359365.1 Methylotenera sp.
GGCAATTGGTCTACAGTGACTAAGCCTTCTTTAATCCAAGTTTGTAAGCGTGAACGTGAGTGTTCGGGCAACATGCGCTGTAAAGCAACATCTAGGCGTAATCCGCCTAGATCATTTGAAATAGTCAACGTAAGAGTATTATTAAGTGGTTGTGGAGTAGCGTCTGTCATCGGTTATAATTATTACTAATTTCTTAAAGTAGGTTTCGGCATGAAGTATATCTTAATTTTAATGTTCGCCTTGTTAATGAATGGTTGCGCTATATTTGGTGCACCTACAGAATTGGATGATACCAAAGGCTTAACAGCGGAACGCATTTATCAAATGGGCTCAGAAAAAATGCGTGACAAAGACTATGATAAAGCCATTGTCTATTTTGGTAAGCTAGAGTCGCGTTACCCTAATGGACGCTTTGCAGCTCAAGCCCAGCTTGAAACGGCCTATGCTCACTTCAAAAAACAAGACCCAGTTTTATGTGTTGCAGCGGCCGACCGTTTTATTAAACTACACCCGAATCATCCTAACGTTGATTACGCCTATTATCTAAAAGGCTTAGCCGTATTTAACGAGCGTGGCGTGATTGAAAAGTTAACAAAACAACAAATTAGTGATCGCGACCCACGCTCACTACGTGACTCATTCGTGACATTTAAAGATTTAGTCACACGTTACCCAAACAGCAAATATGCAAAAGACGCCACGCAACGCATGGTTTATTTGGCAAATAGCTTATCTGACCACGAGTTAGATGTAGCTAATTACTACATGAAGCGCCAAGCTTACTTAGCCGCTATTAATCGTTGCAAATATGTGCTGGAATACTACCCACAAACGCCCGGCGTTGAACAAGCATTGGTCACTATGATTAGTGCTTACGATTTAATGGGCTTAGATGACCTTAAAAAGGATACTGTACGTATTCTAGAAACAAACTACCCGAATAGTGCGCTACTAGGCAATGGCGCGCCTGCTGACGAACGCGTTTGGTGGAAGTTTTGGGAAAGTCTCTACACAAAATAGTGATCTAAATGAACGTGTTTAGATTTTTTGCGACAAACCAGCATGGGATATTTTAATAAACTACCTGGATTCACTCAATCGCCTTCTGGCCTAGAGTGGACTTTGCTTAAAAAAATACCACGAATATTTTTGATAAGCACATTTATTCCATGTGCAATTATACTAAAACTGTATATATTCAATGATAAGTTAAATGCAGAGCAGCTAAAAATCATTTATCAGTGCCTAGGCGTGCTATTTAGCCTTTGGTTCTTAATAGGTACTGCAGCGATTGGCTGTGTAGTGGTAATTGTGATGAAAGGGCCTGCGTATGTAGCAGACCCTTATGAGCTTCCAGTTGAGAACAAATCTTTAGAAAATCATCCCAACCTTTGAGGCATGGTTAAACTCAACCTTGAAATTTAGCAATTTCTCCTGGTTTTCTTAACATTTTATCAACTTCGCCTAGATGCAACTCTTCTTGGTAAATCATCTCACGTGCATACTCTTCTAGCATCACTGAGTCACCCTCAACCAGTTTCAACAAGGCTTTATAAGCATTCAGAGAAACAGTTTCGTGTGCTAGCGATTCACGCAGAATATCGCCAATATCATGGTTATGTGTTTCGAGTAGCGGCCCAATAGAAAGTGATGGGTGAGCGCCTAAATGCGTGATCAACTCTCCAGCCTTATCTGCATGGGTCAGAGACTCTGCAGCTTGACTACGCAACCAGGAAACAATAGGAATGCGGTTATAGCCAAACACCATTAATGCATAATGCGTATAGCGCACAACTCCAGCGAGTTCTAACTCTAAAATTGTATTTAATGCTTTGGTTACTGGGGTTGAAACATCGTGATCTGCGGCCATTTTTATTCTCCTGAATCTAGTAAAAATTGAGTTTTTAAGCTCTAAGGAAGACAGTGTATCGTAAATAAATATAGCTTGCAGAATTGCGAATAGTTCGCATTTTTAGTATCAACAGTATGGATATAACGAAACTAGATATTAACTACAATTGATGACGCTAGTTAATTGAGGTTGATTAAATTAGGCTGACTTTTTTGATGCTTGTCACGTTTAAGTGCTAAATAATTAGCGCGACGACCAGCGATAAAGTGAAATGGAAATAAGACTAACAACACACCGCCAATAATCCAGTGCGTCCACAAAGCAAGCTCTCGAGTTTCATCTGCATAGTATAGAAACAAACCTGAGACTAACAACAAGCTCATCACGATAACCATAAAACCACCAGAAACACGATTCCGCTTACTTTTCCAACCAGCTTTGATGTGCGTTGGTATTACAGCACCAAATAGTAATGCAAGAAAATAAGCGGCAACACCATGTGCCATAAGTATGCTGTGATTTTCAACGGCTATGGGGGTGATTTGAAACTCATGCGCTAACAAATACCAACTACCAGACGTTGCGCATATCACGAACACGATATGTGTTGCTAATGATTGCCAACGTGGCAGGTGCGCTACCTTACTTCTGTGCTTGTATATCATAGATTATCTTCACGAACACTTACGCGACTTAGTTAAGAGGTTACCTATCAACTGACTATCGCTTTTTGGCGCTTCTATCTTTATCTTCCACGTCTTTTTTCGCTTTTAATTCGGCACGGTGTGCTGTTTTACGGCGACGCATACTCACAATACCTTCACCAGGTTTACGTTTGTCTTCATCTTCAGCAAACGGATTGCTACCTTGCTTGTACTGCACACGTAATGGCGTGCCTGATAGCTGGAAGGTTCTGCGGAAAGTTTTTTCTAAGAATCTTGTATAAGCATCTTTTACGCCATCCACATGATTACCATGCACCACGACAATAGGTGGATTGCTACCACCTTGATGCGCGTAACGCAGCTTAGGTCTAATGCCTTTGCTGATCGGCGGCTGGTGCTGCTGTAAGGCATCAATTAGCACGCGGGTAAGTTGTGGCGTAGCAAGTTTAGCAAACGCCGCTTTAAAGGCAATATCGACTGATTTAAATAGCTCTGGCAGACCTTTTTTGCGTAACGCAGAAATATAATGAAACTCCGCGAAGTCTAAAAACATCAACTTACGGTCGATTTCGCGTTTAACCCAATCGCGCTCTTCTTCTTTCAGGCCATCCCATTTATTGATAGCCACAACCAGTGCACGACCAGCATCCAATATATAGGCTGCAACGTGTGCATCTTGCTCAGTGATACCTTCTTGTGCATCTACTACCAGAATCACCACATTCGCTTCTTCAATAGACTGTATGGTTTTAATGACGGAGAATTTTTCAATTGCTTCAAGTACGCGACCGCGCTTACGCACACCAGCAGTATCTATAAGTGTGTAATGTTTACCGTTTTTTTCTAAATCGATTGAGATAGAATCACGCGTTGTACCAGGCTCATCAAACGCAATCACACGCTCTTCACCAAGCAAGGCATTCACAAGTGTGGATTTACCTACGTTAGGACGACCGACAATCGCAACTTTAGGTATTCTCTCGCCTGTTTGGTCTAACTCTGGCTCCTCTTCATCCTCATGAAAACTCTCGAGCGCCAAGTCGATAATGTCTTTCACACCTTCGCCATGCGCAGATGAAATAGACAACGGATCACCCAAGCCTAATTCGTGAAATTCAGCACTAACGACGGCTTTGTTCATACCCTCAGTTTTATTGACCGCCAGCAATACTGGACATTTGCTTCTGCGTAAACGGTTAGCAATTTCCATATCTTGCGGTGTTGCGCCTTGGCGACCATCCACCAAGAATATAATCACATCGGCTTCATCAATCGCCAATAATGTTTGCACCGCCATGGCTTTAAGAATGCCACTATCTGTGTTCGGCTCAAAACCACCAGTATCTACCACTAAATACGGCTGGCTCGCACCGATACCGCGACCATAGTGACGGTCGCGAGTTAGCCCTGGCAAGTCTGCAACTATGGCATCACGACTTTTAGTCAGCCGATTAAATAAAGTGGATTTGCCGACATTGGGTCGGCCAACCAAAACAACGGTAGGTAACATACGAGCCTTCTAATAATTACTTGAGCCAGATAGCGCATCGGCTAAGGCTTTAAACTTTTTCTATTTCTGCAATTTTGCTGCGGCGATCATTTAATCTGAATTGCATAAATGCCGCCGTCACGTGTTTGTGCTAACACGGTAGTGCTATTGATTGTTGCCATCATTGGCATAACAGGACTATTGCTAGTCTTAATTCTGGAGGCGATTGCACCATCATCACGACTTAAAAAGTGAACATAGCCCTCTACATCGCCTACTGCTACTAAACTTCCCATGGGCACTGGTGCCGATAACTTGCGGTTTTTAAGCGCGGCTTGGCGCCAAAAAGTTTTGCCTGTCGTGTAATCCAACGAATAAACTGAACCCATGGCATGTGAAACAAAAATACGACCGTCTTCTACACTAATCCCAGATAAACTGGAAATATCACGGTTCCAAATCACTCTGCCAGTTATTCTATCAACCGCGGCAATTTTACCTTGGTAGGCAACGGCATATACTAACGGCCCATCCACAAACGGTAAGCTGGTAATATCAGCAATACGTTCAATCTCTGTCACACCTTTAGGCTGAGCGACAGAAGCTTCCCATAACAACTTTCCATTATCGGCACGTATGGCTACCAGCTTTCCACCACCAAAACCCGCATACACAGCACCACCATCGACCACCACACCTGCGCTGCTACGTAAAGTAAGTGCAGGACTTGTACGGTCATAAATCCATTTGCGGCTACCATCATTTGCGTTAATGCCGTAAATACGGCTATCACCTGTGCGAGCAATCACAGTGCCATCAAAATACTTTGGCGCACTTAATATCTCGCTGCTAAGTTTAGATTTCCACTGTAGCTTGCCTTCAATATCGTAAGCGTAAACCACACCTTTTTGCGTACCGACTAATACTAAGCTACCGCCCACACCTACTCCGCCTGATAATTTTTCACCCGCATTTACACGCCAAACTTGCTTGCCATTTGTTGCGTCTAATTTAACAACTTCACCATTTGCACTGGCTGCGTAAGCATAACCAGCCTCAAGTACTGGTGAAAAATCAAAGTTCTCTGCCGCACCTACTTTGGCTTGCCATAGAAGTTGCGTCGTGGCTGTTTGTTTAGTCTCTACCAAGGGATCTGGCGCATCTGCAGCTTCATGACCAAAAATCTTGTCGGATACATCCGTTTTAAAGTCTGAAATTGTGCTGCATGCAGTCACCAACAATAAGCTTGTTACAGCCAATAGGTTTAATGATGCTTTTTTAAATTGATGTAAAGACAATACAATGCTCCAGCTTATTTATTTGCGCCGTTTACTCTAAGAACAAGTCTTAAATATTTCGGCTAAATTTAACCCAGCGCTTCCAGTTTTTGCTGTGTTAGCGCGCGGAATTTACCATGTTGATCTAATTTAGCTAGCGCTTCTTGATAAGCTACTTTAGCCTCTGTGCTTTTACCTAAACTGACTAGAACATCACCTTTAAGGTCAGCAAACAAACCATCAAATCCTGCATCATGCGGAGCATTTAATAGCTTTAAAGCGCCTTCAAAATCTTTTTCTTCAGCCAAAATATTGGCCAACTGCAAGCTAGCTAAAGCACTTACTGAAGTTTCTTTTGCGTTTTTAATGGTCCAGTCTAACTGCACTTTTGCACTTTTTGCATCATTCGCCTGATAATTGGCTTTTGCTGCAAACAACGCTGCGCGGCCAGCATAAGGTGTTCCAGCAAACTTATCCATCAATACGGCAGATTTAGCCTGTATGGATTTCAAGTCTTTTTCATCAGTAATTGTGAGTTCCTGATATTCAGTTGATGCTTCAACGGCTTGTTTATTTTGGAAATAATGCCAACCCTGATAAGCAGAATAAGCCACTAGCACGCCAATAACTAGCGTACTAATCATCTTGCCATTTTGTTTCCACCAAGCTTTCAGTTCATCAATCTGTTCTTGCTCTTCTAAATCGTATGCCATTACTTTTTCCTAATATTCTCTAAAACTAATTAATTTAATCAAATTTTAAGCATTGACTGCTTTTTTGCCAGGAATGGCTGCCAACAGATTCTGCGTGTATTCATGTTGAGGATGTTGATAAATATCTTCAACTTTACCCTGTTCTACCACTTTACCGCCATTCATCACCACAATATCATCAGCAATGTGGCGCACTACGCGCAAATCATGGCTAATAAATACATAGCTCAATGCCATTTCGGCTTGTAACTCTTTAAGTAACAACAAAATCTGCGCTTGTATTGATACATCTAACGCGGATACTGGCTCATCGCACACCACTACTTTAGGCTGTAATACCAAGGCTCGCGCAATGCCTACACGTTGCCTTTGCCCGCCAGAAAACTCATGCGGATATTTTTGCATATCTGCTTCGGTCAAACCTACGCGCTTTAACATGGCGATGACTTTTTTCTGCTGTTCAGCTGCGTTACCAAGCTGATGAATCAGTAAACCTTCACCTACAATCTCGCCCACACGCATGCGCGGATTCAGCGAGGCAAATGGATCTTGAAACACCATTTGCAGGTTTTTACGCACAGCTCGCAAATCGCTGCCGCTTAATTTTGCCAAATCTTGGCCCGCAAAAAGCACTTCACCGCTATCTAAGGGTTGCAATTGTAACAGACAACGTGCCAACGTGGATTTACCACTGCCAGATTCACCTACAACAGCTAGCGTTTTACCTTCAGTTAAGCTTATGCTTACGTCATCTAAAGCCCTTACCAAGGTTGTACCAAAGCCAAACTTGCCGCTACGCTGCGTATAGGTTTTCACTAGGCGATTAGCTTGCAAAATGATATTACTCATGCGCCTTTATCCTCGTTTAACCCTGATTCTTTCAGCTCAGTATTTTTTAGCCATGCATAATCTATGGGCTTAAGTGGCTTTTTGCCCTCAGCATCAGGTACGCAATCTAGCAGCGCTTTGGTATATGGATGCTGTGGATTACCCAGCACCTCCTCTTTAGTACCAGATTCAACAATCTCACCTCTAAACATCACCACCACATTATCCGCAATATCTGCTACCACGCCAAAATCATGCGTAATAAACAGCATACCCATGTTCATACGCGTTTTAAGTTCATCTAGCAATTTAAGTATCTGCGCTTGCACTGTCACATCTAGCGCCGTAGTTGGCTCATCGGCAATCAACAAGCGAGGTTCGCAAGCAATACTCATAGCGATCATCACACGTTGGCGTTGACCACCTGACAGCTCATCGGGATAGCTATTGGCACGGCTTGGCGGTATACCGACCATTTCTAATAGACTGGCAATTTTAGCTTTTAAAGTATCACCCTTTAAGCCTAAATGTGTCGTTAAGCTTTCACCTATTTGGTAGCCTACCGTGAGTACGGGATTCAATGAAGTCATTGGCTCTTGAAAAATCATGGCGATTTTTGCGCCTCGAATTTTTCGCAAACTGGCTTCATCTAATAGGGTTAAATCTTGCTCGGCTGACTTTTTGCCATTCAGCAGACCATCATTAAATATGACTTTGCCAGAAGTTAATTGTAGCTGTTTAGACAACAAACCCATCACGGATAAAGCCGTTAAGCTTTTACCGCTTCCCGACTCCCCTACGACACAAGTTGTTTTTCCCGCAGCGATGCTAAAACTAACATCGTTAACCAATAATCGCGATGGCGTTTTTTTGGGTGAAATACTCACATTTAGCAACTGCAACAGGGGTCTAGCTTCATTCATTTCAGCGGTCATTTTTTCGCTCAACGTTGAATATCTATGGGGTTATCTATAGCTTTATCAAAACACTTATCATTTGCAGCACCTAATCAAGCGCGGCGGTTAAATACTCAATGACTTGTTCAATACTACATTGCTGCTGCTCACCTTTTACTGTGGCTAACATAGGTTTTAGCGTGACTTGCTTGTTTGCAACTTCGTCATCACCAATGATTAAGGCAAACTTAGCTTGGCTTCGGTCTGCTTTTTTCATTTGTGATTTAAAGCTACCGCCACCTGCATGCAATATCACTTGAATATTAGCATTACGTAATTGCTCAGCAATACTAAACGCGACCTGTTCTGCTTGCTCACCTACATTGACCAAGTACACGTCTGGAGCATCATCTGCGGTAACGCCATATTCTTGCATTAACAAAAATACGCGCTCTAAGCCAATACCAAAGCCACATGCAGGTGTTGCATCGCCGCCCAGTCTCTCAACTAAGGCATCATAACGGCCACCGCCAGCAATCGTGCCTTGTGCGCCTAACTTAGTCGTCACCCATTCAAATACGGTGCGATTATAATAATCTAAACCGCGCACCAATCGCGCATTCACAATGTAAGCCACGCCAGCTGCATCTAGCAATCTACACAGACCATCAAAATGCGCGCGGGTTTCATCGCCTAAAGAATCAATCAATTTTGGCGCAGCTTCGCACATGGCTTGCATGCGTGGATTTTTGGTATCTAGAATACGTAAAGGGTTAGTATGTAAGCGACGTTTTGCATCTTCATCCAGTAAGTCAGCATGCTGCTCAAAATAGGCAATCAGTACCTTGCGATACTCAAGGCGCTCATGCGCATCACCTATGCTATTGATTTGCAACTCAACATCAGCAATGCCCAGCTCGCGCCAAAGTCTGGCTAATAATACGATTTGCTCAGCATCCACTTGCGGACTATCAAATCCAAAAGCATCTTTTTAATCTCATTATAGTTTTAGCAATTATAATTCCGACGTTTCTGGACTATTGTATACGGGACCGCAATTTCAGTGGACTGTTGCTAACACCACCAGCTTTCCACCAACAGCATAAAACTGCTCTATTGTTGGTCCTTCTACGACTTGTTCGGGGGGCTCTGGTCCGCGGGCAAACTCCAGAGAATACCCTGTCGGCAGAAGTTGAGCGGCATTGGTAATGGTATGGAAATTGAAGAATATAATTGTGAT
>JANLZY010000366.1:0-1704 GCA_031359365.1 Methylotenera sp.
GCGCGCGCCATGATAGAAGAGCAGCAAGGTATGAGCATGGGCGATAAAGAGCGTTTGCTTGGCTACTTAGAAGGTGGCGGCAAAATGATTTTGCTGGAGCCTGATTACAAGCTTACGCCAGCTTCAAAAATGCCAGGTTTAGACGGGCAAAAAATGTCAAAATCTTATAACAACACGATTTCTATGCGTGAAGATGTAGATTCAGTCGCTAAAAAAATCAAGACTATGCCTACCGATCCTGCACGCGTACGCCGCACAGATCCTGGCGATCCTGCAAAATGTCCAGTTTGGCAATTGCATGAGATCTATTCAAACCAGTCTACCCAAGATTGGGTGCAAGCTGGCTGTAAAAGTGCATCCATCGGCTGCATAGAATGTAAAACACCTGTGATTGAAAGCGTATTAGCTGAGCTTAAACCAATCCAAGAACGTGCGAAACAATATGCTGAAGATCCGACATTAGTTAAAAATATTGTGGCGGAAGGCTGCGAAAAGGCACGTAAACTTGCACGCGAGACTATGCGCGACGTGCGTGATGCAATGGGTTTGAACTATTCATAATACTGTTGTGTTGATAGTTTTGTTACTTAAAATTTTTGTGGAGCTAAAATGAACCATTGGCTAGCGATTGCCATTGCGATTGTTGCAGAAGTCACAGCAACCACTGCGTTAAAAGCTTCTAATGAATTTACTAGACTTTGGCCATCATTAATTGTGGTGGCTGGTTATGGTGTTGCATTCTATTTTATGACGATAAGCATGCGTGTACTGCCTGTAGGCATTATGTACGCGATATGGTCTGGCTTGGGCATTGTACTTGTGTCTATTATTGGCTGGTTTGTTTATAAGCAGACCTTAGATGTACCCGCGATGATAGGGATGGGTTTGATTATTCTGGGAGTGGTTGTCATTAACGTGTTTTCAAAATCAGTGGGACACTAAAGATTTACATGCAAACTCAGCTCACTTTAGATGCACGCATTCATGGCGAAGCTTTTACTGAGTTGCCGCACGACCTTTATATTCCACCTGATGCACTAGAAGTTTACTTAGAAGCCTTTGAAGGCCCGCTCGATTTACTGCTGTATTTAATCCGTAAACATAATCTCGATATTTTAGATATTCCAATGGCAGATTTAACCCGCCAATATATGGAATATGTAGAAAAAATGCATGCCATTAAGCTAGAGCTGGCAGGTGATTATTTGCTGATGTCAGCGATGTTGATTGAAATTAAATCACGGATGTTGTTACCCAAGCCTGCTGAAATTGAATCTGAAGATGATCCTAGAGCTGAGTTGGTACGTCGTCTAATGGAATATGAAGCGATTAAGCTCGCTTCGCAAAGGCTGGATGAAATGCCTAAAGTGGGCGATGATATTCATGTTGCCAGTGCTTATTATCAACATATCAGCGAGATTAAACCGCCCGAAGTCAGTTTGGAAGATCTAGCCGAAGCTTGGCGGAATGTACTAAAACGTGCGAGCCATTTTCAGCATCACAAAGTGGGAAAAGCTGAGCTTTCTGTGCGTGAGCATATGAGTATTATTTTACGCCGTTTAAAAAAAGACAACTTGTTGGAGTTCTCACAATTGTTTGATGTGGTGCAAGATGGAATTCCTAAGTTAGTGGTATGTTTTTTAGCGATTTTAGAACTTGCACGTGAAGGCTTGGTGCGTATGACGCAACAAGCACCGTTTTCGC
>JANLZY010000459.1:0-2322 GCA_031359365.1 Methylotenera sp.
GCAGGATTACTGCTTAATATGGAGTTAACCGCTATGGAGTCAGATGGCCACGGTAAAATTGTTTCTAGTCCTCGCGTAACAACTGCAAATCAGCACAAAGCTAAAATTGCGGCAGGTACTGAGATTCCTTACCTAGAAGCAAGTAGTAGTGGCGCGGCGACAGTATCATTTAAATCTGCAGTGTTGAGTCTAGAAGTGACACCACAAATTACACCAGATGATAAAATTATCATGGAGCTCGATGTTAAGAAAGATAGAGTTGGACAAGTATTTAATGGTGTCCCTTCTATAGAAACGCAAAACATAAACACTCAAGTACTTGTTGGTAATGGTGAAACCGCAGTGCTGGGTGGTATATTTGAACAAACAGTACGTAATGATGTGGAAAAAGTTCCGTTCTTTGGAGACTTGCCTGTGTTGGGTAATTTATTCAAAAAAAGAAGTACTCAGAATGACAAGCAAGAACTGCTTATATTCATTACGCCTAGAATTATGGACGAGAGCTTAAGCTTGCAATAATTGGAAAAACCTTGAATTTTTCTGTTAAATTAACTAACCTTAACCTGACAGATTTGTAAGATTACCTTAAAATGCCCATCATACTTGTGATGGGCATTTTTTATGCATGATGGGTGGCAGTGATGGCTGGTAAATTGAACAATATCTATTTTATAGGGCTAATGGGGGCAGGTAAAACCACCATTGGTCGTTTAATTGCGAAGCAATTGGGAATGGTTTTTTATGATTCTGATCATGAGATTGAACGTAAAACTGGCGTTAAAATTCCGCTAATATTTGAGTTGGAGGGTGTTGATGGATTTCGTAAGCGCGAGACAGCCGCACTTGAAGAGTTATGCCAGCTTGAAAATATAGTAATGGCTACTGGTGGCGGGGCTGTATTGCTGCCTGAGAATCGTGAGCTATTAAAAATTAATGGAAAAGTTGTTTATCTACGCGCCAGTGTGCATGACTTATGGTTGCGCACTCGTAACGATAAATCTCGTCCGTTACTACAAGGTGGAAATATCAGGCAGAAGTTAGAGCAACTGTATATCGAACGAGATCCAATATATGCCGCATTAGCAGATTGTATAGTTGATACAGGTGCTCAATCGGCTAATGAAATTACTAGTTATATCGAGCAATTGATTAAAGAGTCTAGTGACAAAGAAGAAGTAAAACAGACATAAATATGCTAATACCCAATTTAAATTTACCTAAATATCAGAATAAAAATGCAAACACTAAAAGTAGAACTGGCTAATAGAAGTTACCCAATACATATCGGGCGCAATCTGCTCTCTGATGCAAGCTTAATATTGCCCCACCTCAAACGCAAGCATGTTGCTATTGTGACTAATACAACAATTGCTCCATTGTATTTAGCTCAATTGAGCAGTAGCCTGCAAGCTGCAGGTGTAACAGTCATCCCCATTATATTACCCGATGGTGAAGCCTATAAAAATTCGGAAACGCTCAACGTAATTTATGATGCATTACTGAAGAACCGCTGTGAACGCAGCACTACGTTAATTGCACTTGGCGGTGGCGTGATTGGCGATTTAACCGGCTATGCTGCCGCAACATATTTGCGTGGTGTACCCTTTATTCAAGTTCCTACTACATTATTATCACAAGTAGACTCATCTGTTGGCGGCAAAACTGGCATTAATCATCCGCTGGGCAAAAATATGATTGGTGCCTTTTATCAGCCACAATTAGTTTTGGCAGATATTGATACTCTGCAAACGCTACCCTCAAGAGAGTTTTCAGCCGGTGTTGCTGAAATCATTAAGTATGGATTAATCCGAGACGCTGATTTTTTTGATTGGTTAGAAATTAATATGGCCAGCTTGATGCAGTTGGATGAGCAAGTGCTAAGTTATGCCATTTACCACTCATGCCAAAATAAAGCTGACGTCGTTGCCAAAGATGAGCATGAGCAAGGCGAACGTGCTTTGCTAAATTTAGGTCACACGTTTGGCCATGCCATTGAAAATGCAATGGGATATGGTGTTTGGTTGCATGGCGAAGCTGTTGCTGCTGGCACGGTGATGGCAGCTGATTTATCAAAACGTATGGGCTGGTTAAGTGACCGAGATGTTACAAGAATTAAAAGTAGTTTTGAGGGGGCAAACTTACCGATAAAGCCGCCAAGCTTAGGTGTGGAAAAATATCTAGATTTGATGTCGTTAGATAAAAAAGTGGAAAATGGCAAGATCCGTCTCATCTTGCAGCAGGGTATTGGTCAATCAGTCATCACCAGTGACTATGATGCGGAAAAACTAAAAGAAACATTGGCGGTATGATGATATAAAAGCA
>JANLZY010000002.1:0-5218 GCA_031359365.1 Methylotenera sp.
CTACGAGGCGCTGCCCGAGGACAAGCGCCAGCGCATCGACAAACTGAATGCGATCCACTGGGTTGTGCATTCCGATCTCATCAAAAAAGTTCGCGCACGTTTGAACCCAACCTTAGAAATTGAAGGTTTGTTACGCACTTTGTTCGATAATCGCAATATGCTTGCACAGCAAGTATCGGCGCAACTCATTAGCCATTTTGGCGATAAAGTGTACAAAACCATTATTCCGCGCAATATTCGTTTAGCCGAAGCGCCTAGCTACGGCGTGCCAGTATTGAATTATGATAAAGCCTCAAAAGGCGCGGTGGCCTATTTAGAATTAGCAAAAGAAGTAATGCGGAGTGATAAAAAACATGGCTAAGTTAAAAGGCTTAAATAGAGGCTTGGGTCGCGGGCTGGATAGTTTGCTTGCTGGGGATATGGGCAGCGTTGGTGAAGCAGATTCGCTCTTGGTGCTAAAAGTAGAGCAATTGCAGCCTGGTAAATATCAACCACGTAGCTATATGGATGATGCCGCCTTGCAGACTTTGGCTGCCTCGATTAAGTCGCAAGGCATTATGCAGCCTATTTTGGTGCGTCACCTACCTAATGAATATGGGGATGATGACCATTACGAAATCATCGCAGGTGAACGCCGTTGGCGCGCTAGCCAGATGGCGGGCCTAGAAGAAGTGCCAGTATTAGTGCGTGAAATCGCCGATGAAGCTGCATTGGCAATGGCGTTGATCGAAAATATTCAACGTGAAAACTTGAATCCACTAGAGGAGGCACAAGGTATTAAGCGCCTGATTGATGAGTTTGAAATGACACACGAAAAAGCGGCAGCAGCAGTTGGTCGTTCACGTGTGGCGGTTTCAAATTTATTGCGCTTGCTAACTTTATGCGCACCAGTGCAAGATATGTTGATGCATGGCAAGTTAGATATGGGTCATGCACGTGCTCTAATTGGATTGGAAGGCTCGCAACAAGTGATGCTTGCAACACAAATTGTGCAAAATAATTTATCAGTACGCGAAGTTGAAAGTCTGGTAAAAAATCTAGAAGCTACAGGCAATGAAGCACCGCAAAAACAAATACAGAAAACCCATGTAAATCCTGATGTTTTAAGGCTGCAAGAAGCATTAAGTGATAAGTTAGGCGCAACAGTCAGCATAAAAGCAGATGCAAAAGGTGCGGGTACTTTAAAAATTAGTTATGCAAATTTAGATCAATTAGATGAAATTGTGAGCAGAATCTCACGCTAAGTGTTTCATTTTGCTTAAACAAAATGTAAATGCTTGTAACTTAATCCTTGACTAAAAATCGGTAATAATTCAAAATCGCGGTCTTTGCTGGATGGTGAATGTAAGTAATCGTTAAAACGGCATCAATCTAAGCGCTAAATTTTATTGGATTTAAGCAATTGTCAGCATCCATCACATCAGATGTTTTTAGTAAAATGCTTAAAGTTCAATTGATTGCAACGTTGACCGTTGCAGTAGTGGCTTTATTGGTTTCTGGTTTAAATGCGGGTGTTTCAGCAGTGCTCGGTGGCGCAAGTGTGGTGCTAGGCGCTCTAGCAGCGACTGCGATTGCTAAGCGTGGTGCGAATCAAACCGACCCGACAGCAATACTGCTAAATCTACTAAAAGCTGAAGCAGTAAAAATTTTGGTGATCATTATTTTATTGGTGATCATTTTTAAGGTGTATAGACAGTTGGTGCCATTTGCACTAATTGCAGGGTTAGCAGCAGCAGCACTGTTTTCAGGGGCTGCATTGAGTAAGTTAAAAGTTTAATTTAAACGAATTTAATTAAAGTAAATAATAGATTATGGCTATAGAACAAGCAGAAAAAGCACTTACCCCTTCTGAATACATTACGCATCATTTAACGTTTAACTCGCAACCAGTTGGCGACGGTAGCTTTTGGATGTTAAATTACGACAGCTTTATTATGTCTGTATTGCTCGGTGTAGTCGTAATGGGTTTAATTTGGTGGGTAGCGCGCAGTGCGACGGCTGGCGTGCCTTCAAAAGGCCAGGCATTTGTAGAGCTTATTTTTAGTTTTGTTGATGACCAAGTGAAGAATATATTCCACGGCAATCGTCATAGCTTTATCGCTCCAACAGCATTAACAGTATTCTTGTGGGTTTTAGCCATGAACGCCATGGACTTTTTACCTGTAGACGTGATGCATCACTTCGTTTATGCGCCATTAGGTTTAGAGCACTGGCGCAGTGTTCCTACTTCAGATATCAATACTACATTCGCATTAGCATTAGCAGTTTGGTTCTTAATGATATTCTTCTCAATCAAAGTTAAAGGCTTTGGTGGTTGGATTCATGAGCTTTTCTACACGCCATTCGGTACTAAGTTCTGGGTTTTACCGTTGAATTTTCTATTCAATTTAATCGAATACGTATCAAAACCACTTTCACACTCATTGCGACTATTTGGCAATATGTACGCTGGTGAGGTTATTTTCTTGTTGCTCGGTATGTGGGCTGCCACTGGTATTTCAGGCACAATCTTCGGTGCAATTCTAGGCGCTGGTTGGTCAATATTTCATATTTTAATCGTAGCATTACAAGCGTTTATTTTCATGATGCTGACGGTAGTTTATTTGTCAATGGCACACGAGTCACATTAAGTTTTTCAGTATTTAGTTTTTAGTTTTTTTTGTAGTTCTAGTTTAGTTGTAAGTTTAATTTTTGAGAGGGTAATAAAATGGATGCATTAGCAATGATTCAAGCCTACACGGGCGTTGGTATTGGTTTAATTATTGGTTTAGGCGCTGCAGGTGCTTGTATCGGTATTGGTATTATGTGCGCAAGCTTCTTAGAAGGCGCTGCTCGTCAACCAGAAATGATTCCACAATTGCAAGGTAAAGTATTCTTGCTATTAGGTCTTATCGATGCTTCTTTCATTATTGGCGTTGGTCTTGCGATGATGTTTGCATTTGCTAACCCATTATTAAGTGTAGTAGCTAAGTAATTAGCTTATAAATAATTTGGCGCTACTTAAATTTAGCGCAAATTAAACGACTTAAATATTGGAGTAAGTAATGAATATTAACTTTACACTTATCGCACAAGCTATTGCATTTGCTGTGTTGATTTGGTTCACAGTGAAATTCGTTTGGCCACCGCTGTTATCAGCGATTGAAACACGCCAAAAGGAAATCGCAGATGGTTTAGCGGCAGCACAAGAAGGCAGAAGTGCTTTGGATGTTGCGGCTAAGAAATCAGAAGCGACATTAGCTGAAGCTAAACAAAAAGCGAGTGAAATTATTGGCCAGGCTGAAAAACGCGGTTCACAAATCGTAGAAGAAGCTAAAGGTAACGCTAGGACTGAAGGCGAGCGTATTTTAGCTGGCGCTAAGGCTGAAATCGACCAAGAAGTAAACCGCGCTAAAGAAAGTCTTCGTTCACAAGTGTCTGCGCTGGCAATTGCTGGTGCTGAAAAAATCTTGCGTAAAGAAATTGACGCAAAAGTACACAGTGAAATGTTATCTAAACTAGCAGCAGAACTTTAAGCTAAGGACAGAGGAAATCACATGGCTGAAATATCAACCATCGCAAGGCCTTACGCAGTTGCTGCTTATAAATTAGGTCGCGAACAAAAGTCGTTGGCTAAATGGTCTGAAATGTTAGGTTTTGCATCAAGTGTCGCAAGCGACGCGCAGATGCAAGCTTACATTCAAGACCCTAAAGTTGTCAGCAGCGAATTGCAAGCCGCTTTTCTAAAAGTGTGTGGCGATAAGCTTAACGAACAAGGTCAAAACTTGATTAAAGTATTGGTTGAGTACGGACGCATGTCTATTTTGCCTGCGATTACTGAAGCGTTTGAAGAGCTTAAAGCATTAGACGAAGGTACCTTAGATGCGCAAATTATTGCCGCAGCAAAACCTAGTGCTGCAGAAGTCAAAGATTTAGTAAAGCGTTTAGAAGCTAAGTTCGGTAAAAAGATTGAAGCCAATGTTTCTGTAGATTCAGAACTTATTGGTGGTATTAAAATTATTGTTGGCGATACCGTGATAGACGCATCCGTCAAAGGTCAGTTACAAAATTTAGCGTACACGCTTTCAGCTTAGGCCTAAGCAAAGAATAATTTAGGCAAAGAAAATTATTAGGAGTCAAAATGCAGTTATCTACATCAGAAATCAGTGAACTGATTAAAAGCAGATTAGAAAATTTTTCTACCTCAGCTGAAGCGCGTACTCAAGGTACAGTAATTTCAGTAACCGACGGTATCGTTCGTATTCACGGTCTTTCAAACGTGATGGCTGGCGAGATGATCGAGTTCCCAGGCAACACATTCGGTTTGGCGCTTAACTTAGAGCGCGATTCAGTGGGTGCGGTTGTTCTAGGTGACTACGAGCATATTACTGAAGGCGATATCTGTAAATGTACAGGTCGTATTTTAGAAGTGCCAGTAGGTCCAGAGTTAATCGGTCGAGTTGTCAATGCGCTAGGTCAGCCAATTGATGGTAAAGGCCCAGTTAATGCAAAAATGACTGACAAGATTGAAAAAGTTGCACCAGGCGTGATTGCACGTAAATCAGTTTCACAACCAGTGCAAACAGGTTTGAAATCAGTTGACTCTATGGTTCCAGTTGGCCGTGGTCAACGTGAATTGATTATTGGTGACCGTCAAACAGGTAAAACAGCCGTAGCGATTGATGCCATCATCAATCAAAAAGGTCAAAACATGACCTGTATCTACGTGGCGATTGGCCAAAAGGCTTCTACTGTAGCTAACGTGGTACGTAAACTTGAAGAAAACGGCGCACTTGCTTACACCATAGTAGTTGCAGCAACGGCATCAGATTCAGCTGCATTACAATTCTTAGCACCGTACGCTGGTTGTACGATGGGCGAGTACTTCCGTGACCGTGGTGAAGATGCACTAATCGTTTATGATGATTTGACTAAACAAGCGATTGCATATCGTCAAATTTCATTGCTATTACGCCGTCCACCAGGTCGTGAAGCTTACCCAGGTGATGTATTCTACATTCACTCACGTTTGTTAGAGCGTGCAGCTCGCGTGAATGAAGATTACGTTGAAAAATTCACTAACGGTGCTGTTAAAGGTAAAACAGGTTCATTGACTGCATTGCCAGTGATTGAAACTGCGGCTGGTGACGTTTCTGCTTTCGTTCCAACTAACGTAATTTCAATTACCGATGGTCAAATCTTCTTAGAAACTGACTTGTTCAACGCTGGTATTCGTCCT
>JANLZY010000017.1:0-1695 GCA_031359365.1 Methylotenera sp.
CCCACTCTTGATGTTCAAGATACCAGTTCACGGTTTTCTCAATCCCAGTTTCAAAGGTTTCTTTTGGCTTCCAGCCTAATTGTGTTGCTATTTTAGTCGCGTCAATCGCGTAGCGCTGATCATGGCCTAAGCGATCTTCAACGTGAGTAATTTGGTCTATGTAAGACTTGCCATCCTCACGTGGTTTTTTTGCATCTAACATTCTGCAAAGCGTTTTCACTATTTCGATATTGGGTTTTTCATTCCAGCCACCTATGTTGTAGACCTCTCCAACCTGCCCAGCTTCTAAAACACGTCTGATTGCAGCACAATGATCCTCTACATATAACCAGTCACGAACCTGATAACCAGTTCCATAAATTGGCAATGGCTTACCTGCAAGCGCATTATGAATCACTAAAGGTATTAATTTTTCTGGGAAATGATGTGGACCATAGTTATTAGAGCAATTTGTGGTTAATGTCGGCATGCCATAAGTATGGTGATATGCGCGCACCAAATGATCTGAAGAGGCTTTAGAAGCCGAGTATGGGCTATTCGGCGCATATGGATGGGTTTCAGTGAATGCAGCGTCAGTTTTACCAAGTGAACCATACACTTCATCGGTTGAAACATGTAAAAATCTAAAGTCTTTACGATTCTCTAAACTTAAACTGCCCCAATATGCACGTACAGCTTCTAACAAATGAAAGGTGCCAACCACATTGGTTTGAATGAAGTCTTCAGGGCCATGAATAGAGCGGTCTACATGGCTTTCTGCAGCAAAATTAACCACCGCACAAGGCTTATGCTTGGCTAATAACTCAGCAACCAGTGACTGGTCGCCAATATCACCATGAACAAAAGTATGCTCTGGATTATGCTGAATTTCTACAAGATTTTCTAAGTTGCCAGCATAAGTCAGCTTATCAAGGTTGACTATTGGGCCTAAACCCTGCTTGATCCAAGCTAATACAAAATTAGCGCCAATAAAGCCAGCGCCGCCAGTCACAATAATCGTTTTGTTCATACAATTAGCTTTCTATACTTTAATGTCTATATTTTGATATTTTTCTGTTTATGATTCTGCAGTATTTGCATCTAATTTAGCCCACAAGCAATCGCTAGATTTTGCTAATGAAGCGATATATTCATCATGCGCTGAAATTTCTGCTTGATTGGCTAACTTTACTAACACGGGCTGCTTAATCTGTTGCATTGCATCGCTGCTCATTTGCTTGGGTTTATCCAACTCCATCATCAAGCTATCTTGACCGCGTGTCATCGCCATATAAACATCGGCCAGTAACTCAGCATCTAGCAATGCACCATGCAGCGTGCGCTTAGAGTTATCGATACCATAATGTTTACATAGCGCATCTAAACTATTACGCTGCCCTGGGCGCATTTCTTTAGCGATTTTGAGTGTATCGGTAATTTTTGCAGTAATAGCCTCAACTGGTTTTTGCTCGATTAAGCCGAACTCCCTATTCAGGAAACCCACATCAAACGGCGCGTTATGCATGATTAACTCAGAGTCAGCAATAAATGCAATCAACTCATTCGCAATATCGGCAAAGCGTGGCTTGTCTTGTAAAAACTCCAATGAAATTCCATGCACTTCTTGCGCGCCTTGATCAATTTCACGGTCTGGATTCAGATAATAATGAAAATGTTGCTTGGTTAATCGACGATTAACCACCTCAACCGCAGCCA
>JANLZY010000031.1:0-7041 GCA_031359365.1 Methylotenera sp.
CCTTTACATGCTTCAACTGGCTCAGACTTACCTTTACCAACTGAAGTAATGATTGAGGCATCGACACCTTGAGAAACTAAGTATTCTTTAACGATGCCAGCACGTTTTTCTGAAAGTTTTTGGTTGTATGCTGCTGAACCAATGCGGTCTGTATGTCCAGTAACAATTACTGTTTTTAGTTCAGGGTTAGCTTTAATTTTAGCAACAGTTTCATCTAAGATTGGTTTAGCGCCATCTTGTAATTTAGCTTTATCAAAACCAAATAATTTTTCTGCACTTACTGTAACAGTTTCAAGATTTGGTTTACATGCTACTGGAGCAGGAGCTGGTTCAACCGCTGGTGCTGGTGCTGGAGTAGGTGCTACAACTGCTGCTGGAGCTGGCTCTGCTGCTGCAACTACTGGCATAGGTGCTGGAGCACCAAAACGGAAAATACCGCCGAAGTTCAATAGGGTATTTGCAATTGTTTGTGAGTCACTTACTGAACCACCAGCTGCTGAAGTATTAAATGCAGCACGGCTCCATTGCTCACGCAAGTCAGCTTGCAGACCAAAACTATCATTAAATAAATATTGAGCACCTAAACCAACGTTACCTAACCAAGATGTTTTGCTACCATCAACGTTAACACCAGGAATTGTGTAATCAACATTATTTCTAGCAACGCCTAAACCTGCTAAAAGGAATGGACGGAAATTACTACGGCTAAACATGTAAAGTGCATCTAAACCCAAAGTCGTTTGTTTGTAACGACCATCAGAACCTGCAATACCTGTATCACTTGATAATTTACCTGCATCTGCATTAGCTCGGTTATATCCAATACCACCTTGAATATCCCAGCTATCGCTTAACTCTTTACCTAGCTTAAGAGATACGCCGCCGCCGTTATTTGCATCCAAATCACGATCAGTACTCATAAAGTTAATACTTGGAACAACATACCAAGCGCCACGGTACATATCTTCTGCTGAAGCAGCAAATGCTGCAAGGCCTAGAGTTGCTGCAACTGCAAGGTTAATAAGATTTTTTTTCATTCGTCTTTACTCCTAATTAAAATACTTCTTTGGTCTATCAAAATCTAAGATTTCATTAGGCTCGATATTACGCACCACTCACGCTTAGCGCAATCATAAATATTTACAAATCAATGTTATTCAAATGTTTTAGTTGTTTTTTTACAACAAATTTACACTATTTTACGAACCGCTTTTATTTTAGTTGCATCGAGTGCAAGATTACGTTGATTATCGTCACAAACACCGCCTCTAAAACCGATATAGCTAGGATTCATTTCTTTAATTAACGTAACATGTTGTAATTTTAAAGAGCCAGCCAAACCTAATTGTAGATCATACCCAAGTACTGTTTTTGCAAAGCCCTCCCTTTGCTCTTGTGAGTAATAATCAAGCAAAGTGAGTCCATTTTTCTTTTCAGTATCCAACATAATGCCCATAAATCCCGCATGTTTAATAGCTGCAATCAAGCCTTGTGGGTAGCTGGTTTCTGCAAAAAAAACCGCGATGAGTCGTGTGCCAGTTTGTGCTAATGGTTTAAGCGCGTCTAAGCATGGTTGATACTCATCCGTTTGGAAAAACCCAATTTTAATGATGTCTACTCCAGTTGTAGCTAGCTGAGTAACATGTGCTAATAGCAACTCTGGCTGCATAGGCAAATCACCTATCGTTGCGCTGGTAAGTTTAGCGTCTGCATTTTTTGTGTTATTTACATAAGCAACAATCGCTTGAATTGTTTCTATAGATAAAGCGCCTAAAGCACCTAAACTAGGCTCTTTTAAGTCAATAATATCAGCACCACTTTCTAAAGCGATTTGCGCTTCCTCTATAGTGGTCACGCTAATTAATAACTGCGTTGTATTTAATCGTGATGCATTGACGTTAGCTGATATGGGGGTGGTTATAGGTGCATTCATGCGAAGTTCTCACCTGCTTGTTGTGCATAAAAATTGTCTACTTTTTCAGTTAGCCAAGCCCATGCTTGTAACTCACGTTCACCTGCCGTTTTATCAATAGCAATTTGCAAGTACTGCATTTCCGATAGCACTTTCTCTTTAGCTAGCATATTCAACCGGCTTGCAAGTACCGCAAGCTCAATCACTGCAGCTTGGGCCCGATTGAAGCCTAGAAACGACTGATGTTGCACTTCATGTATTACTTCTAAAAATAGCTGTGGGCGTAGAGCATCTTCATTAGTTTTGACTAACTTTAATTCTTTATGTGCCAAGGTTTCTTTCAGCCTGTAACCCGCTACTTTATCTGTTGGAGTCAGCGACCACGCTTGTCTGCTAGTTAAAGCGCCAGCAAATACGCGTACATCATCGGTTAAATTCATCACAGCATGTTGAGTTGCAAGAATATTCTCTAGCGTAGCTGAAGGTTTATATGGCGAAATGACAACTAAGCCATCTTGCATTTGTATGCCAAATGGCGTGATATGTACATCGCCTTGGCTATTTACTGTGCTAATAATGGTTTCAAATATCATGTTTATTTAAGCCTTTTTGCTAGCCTCTTTGCGTTCTTTAATTGAAGCTTCGCGATGCGCAGTTTTGTTAGTTTGTTCTTGCGGTTTGGTGTTTACGCCCCACTCAAGTTCTTGATCTTGCACATAACGCTTCTTAAGTTGCCATGCAATCTGCGCACGCGCCAACTCCACGCCTAAATAAAAAGCATGTGATGCATCATTATCCACCTTTAAATGCTGGTATAGCGCGAAGGGGTCGGTGCTTTCAAACATACCATCTCGATTATAAATGTGCATGCCGCTCTCAGTGACTTGTATGCGAAAGCTCGGGTCTTTAATCATACCAGCGATCTCTTTAACTTCATCAGCGCTATATGTAAATGGACGCCTATCATGCAAGCCAAGCAAGCCATTACTATATCCACGTGGCAATCTATCGTCATTTTTTGCCGCATGCATCATGCGCCTAGCGACATCCGCTTCTGCCACAGCGTTAACTGCATGCGCACTCACCGAGGTAGCTAATACCGCGTTAATATTTAACTCACTAATCATGCCAAATAACAGCGCATTAATGCCTGTGGTATCAGCATCAGTGAGCTCCGTAAGGTTACCAATCCCCATCATCATTTGTATATCAGGATATTTTTTACGTAACTTTTGATAGCGTACGATTGAGTTAGTTAATCCAAAATGAATCGGATCTAAAATCGCATCGGCAATAAATGGTTTACCAGCTTTCAAACATGCGTCAATCGCACGATATAGCGAAGGTAAACTATGTGGTTTGGCTGGAATCAGAATAGGTGTAGAGGCCACTTCTTTAGCAGCCCATAATGTATTTTCTGTGAGACTAAGTAAGAAATCTGCGCCGGCATGCCCTGCGGTAAGTAGATCATCCGTATGAAGTGAATCCACGCTGACTTTAAAATCTAAGGCTTTAAGCGCTTTTACGGTATCAGCCAAATGCAGAAATGGCACTGCTGGCAGACAACCCAAATCAATCACATTCGCACCCTGCGACTGATACTGTTGGGCTTTTTTAATGATGTCATCCACACTTAAAAAAGGCGCATCTACGATTTCTGCAAAAATCTGCACGTCATATCGGCTCAAATCTGGCGTCACACCCGCATGACCAAAGTATTGTGGTAAATCTTTTAAATCGTTGGGGCCGCGCTCAACAGGTACGCCATACTGCGCCTCCAATTGGCTAATATCACCAAGGCATAAGCCAGGTAAAATTACCTTATCCGCATCACCTGTTTCCTTAAGCCTACGAGCAATTAATTCAGGGGTCATCAGCGCGGCGACTGAAACACCAATTTGCTGAATGCGATATTTGAAAGGAGGCGTTTTAGGGTTGCTTTGAACTTCAGCTAATATTTTATGCAGGCTTTTTTCAGCCAATTTACCTGTTAGAAACAGTAAATTTTCTGCAGGCTTTTTATCTTTAGTTGCGGATTTCATTTAAGCGCACATGAATTGCATGTGTAAGCGCAGCAATATCAGCAACCACTTGCGTTGCTTCAAAATCAGCGAGTTTTGCCACGTTTTCTAAATCAATTTTACGCGGATAAACTTTAACAACATTGTCACGCGGCGCTTCTGACTCTAGTTCTGGCGCGGTATCACAAGCAAATACAATGCTAGCAACACGCGTTTTACCAGCCTGTGCGAATAAATTAGTGACTAAAGAATCTGAAAAGCCATAGGCCATTTTAGCAATAGTATTGGAAGTAGCAGGTGCAATCACCAAAGTGTGATACTTACCTTCATAAAACAGCTCAACAGGTACGCTGCTTGCTGTTTTATCTTGATACACTCTATGGCCAGTCGCGTCTAACTGCACTTGAAAGCCGTATTGTTTAATGATTTCAGAAGCCGCTTTGCTTAGGAAAATATCAACATTTTCCAGCGTAGCAAGAACCGCTAAAGATTCGCGCAAATAATGGCCGGAACCTGTAATAGCCCATGCTAAGCGCTGCGTTTCTGAATTTACCATTGCTTGAGTAAACTACAATTAAGCGAACGGATGCTCAATCACAATAGTTTCATCACGCTCTGGGCCTGTGGAAACAATCGCAACGGGCACACCACATAAAGCTTCAAGACGTTTTAAGTAGTTTTGTGCATTCTTCGGCAAGCCATCCCAAGTTTTGACGCCAAAAGTATTTTCTGACCAACCTGGCACGGTTTCATAAATTGGTTTACAACCAGCTACATCATCCGCGCCGATTGGAAGTAAATCAATTTTCTTGCCATCCAACTCGTAACCTGTACAAATGTTGAGCTCTTTAATACCATCTAACACGTCCAACTTAGTGATACACAAGCCTGTTAGACCGTTAATCATGGCTGAACGGCGTAAGGCAGCAGCATCAAACCAACCACAACGACGTTTACGTTTAGTCACAGTACCGATTTCTTGGCCTTTTACTGACATTTGTGTGCCAGGTGCGCCTTCAGTATCGATATCTAACTCACTTGGGAAAGGTCCGCCACCAACACGCGTGGTGTAAGCTTTAGTGATACCTAAAACATAGTGCAACATATTGGCACCAACACCCGTACCGGCTGAAGCTTGACCAGCGATACAGTTACTTGAGGTCACATACGGATAAGTACCATGGTCAATATCGAGCAATGTACCTTGTGCACCCTCAAATAGTAGGTTTTCACCACGTGCATTAGCAGCATAAAGTTCAGCAGAAATATCGCTAATCATTGGTTTTAAAGCAATAGCATGTTGCATACTGGCATCATATTGCTGATTAAAATCAACGGCTTTCGCACCTAGGTAATTAGTCAGGACAAAGTTGTGATAATCCATCACTTCTTTTAGTTTTTCTGAAAAACGCTCTGGGTAGAATAAGTCATAAACACGTAAAGCACGACGTGCTACTTTATCTTCATAAGTTGGGCCTATGCCTTTACCTGTTGTGCCGATTTTTTTATCTGCGCTACGCTTAGCTTCGCGTGCAACATCAACAGCAACATGATGACTTAAAATCAACGGGCAGCCAGAGCTAACTTTTAAGCGACTTTTAACTTCCAAACCATCTTTTTCAAGCGCCGCTATCTCACCTAGCAAATGTCCTGCATCTAGCACTACGCCGTTACCGATGTAGCAATTGATACCAGAACGCACGATGCCTGAAGGCACAAGATTGAGTTTGTAAACACGTTGCGCATCGCCCTGACCTACTACCAATGTATGCCCAGCATTGTGACCGCCTTGGAAGCGCACAACACCTTGCGCATGGTCAGTCAGCCAATCAACGATTTTGCCTTTACCTTCATCACCCCATTGTGTGCCGATAACGACTACGTTTTTTGCGATGTGCTTTGTTGCTGTATTTACCATGATATTTACTTTTTTACTTAAGTTTAATTGTAGGGTTTAATTATAGGGTTTAATTGTAGCTCAGGTTTAACCCGACATTTTTCGTGTAATTTTGTTAAGTCGGGTTGAAACCCGATCTACATAGTGATTAATCTACTATTTATCGATGGCAACTACATGCCAGCCAGAATTGTAGTGCACAAGCTTTCTATCGCAATTCAATTCATCAAGATTTGACTCAAATCCTGATAACTCTTGAATCACTATTTGCCCATCTGCTCTTAAGCTATCAATTTTAACAGATAAACTGGCATCATCATTAGCTGGTGCAAATATCGCCATATTTGGCTTAGCTGGTTGCAAGGCAGTCACTACACCGCGTAAATCTAAACTAAATCCCGTAGCGGGACGAGCGCGACCAAATGCTTGGCCAACCTCATCATAACGCCCACCTAGCGCTAATGGGCCTTTGTAGCCTTGTGCATAAGCGGCAAACACGATACCGCTGTGATAGTGATAACCACGTAACTCGCTTAAATCAAAGCTAACGGTGACATTTAGACTTTCCAGCGCAGTACTCACTTGGCTTAAATTTGCTAAAGCCTCTTGTACAGCTGGTATCGCAGGTAGTACTTTAGCTGCTTTAACTAATATGGATTTATCACCATTTAACTCAGTTAAGTGCAACAAGGCTTCGCGAGTGGTTTTATCTAAATGCTGTGAAAGTGCAGCAACGCTTGACTGATCTTTGCTTTGCAAAGCCGCATATAACTCTTGTTCTAACTGCGATGCTACTTGGCTAGCTTCAATCAAGCTACCAAAGATATTCACATGGCTAAAATCCATGTGCAATTGGTCAATGCCAATGGCTTGCAAGGCTTTAATAAGTAAGCGTTGAATTTCAATATCACTAGCAACGCCTGCATGGCCATATAACTCGGCCCCCAGCTGCAGCGGCTCGCGCGTCTGCGCTAGTCCATCGGGCTTGGTGCGCAATACGCTACCGGCATAACACAAGCGAGTAATGCCTTGATGATTTAATAAGTGCGCATCAATACGTGCCGCTTGTGGCGTCATATCAGCTCGCACACCCATCAAGCGACCGGTGAGTTGATCAACCACTTTAAAAGTAGCTAAATCTAAATCGTGTCCTACACCAGTAATCAAGGATTCCATGTATTCCAACATCGGTGGAATCACATATTGATAGC
>JANLZY010000038.1:0-2009 GCA_031359365.1 Methylotenera sp.
ATATGGGCCGGTTTGCAACATACTAGCATCATGATTACACTCCAACACTAGCGCTTTACAACCACTTAACATTTCAGCAATATGCGGCGTAGTGCGACCAACGTCCGTAAGTACACCTAACTTGTGGTTGCCATCAGAAAAAATACATTGCATCGGCTCGCGCGCATCATGCGGTACAGGGTATGGCTGAACGTGAATATCACCCACAGAAAATTCACTATGGCTATCAACAACATTTAATTGAAGATCATGTTGTACGGGGATATACCTGCTGGACATTTTAAGTGTGCCATAGGTGAGCCACACTGGGATTTTGTACTTAGCGGCAAATTTAAACGCGCCACCAGCGTGATCATCATGTTCATGCGTAATGACGATGCCAGCCAAATCATCTGGCTGTAGATTTAAGCGTGCCAGCCTAGCGAGCGTTTCTTTAATACTAAACCCACAATCCAACATGAGTTTAGTTTGGTTGATTTCTACGACTAGCGCATTGCCAGCACTGCCGCTACCCAGCGAAGCAAAGCGCATCGTATATTGATTAAGCCATACCTAGGTTAATACCCAGATAAACTATTTTAACTGCTCGTACATTAGCGCAACAATTCGGTTTGCAGTTGTAGTTTTAACGCGGCCACCGTCTTTATCAACCACAGTCACCGCAGTGCCGCCTTGTTCACGATCGGCGACTTTAATACGGTATTGTTTTTCCGGATTAGTTTTTTGTTTATCGTCACTACCCCAGAATTTTAGTTTTTCAACCATGCTTTTTTCTTCTTTAGCTTCTTTACCAGCTCCAGAAGTTTCTTTTTTGTCATCATCGCCCCAGAACTTCAAGGTTTCAAATAAACCTTTCTTTTTCTGTGGCGTATCGTCGATATCTACATCGGCATAACGTACAAAGAATAGTCCATTTGAGCGATCTTTATCTTCAATCACAAAGCCTACTCGGTCTAAAGCTAAACCAACTCGACGCCATGCGCGGTCAAAAGCGTCATTTAACACTAAGGTCGCACTACCGTCTTGCTCTTTAATGACATCGGCACGTTTTGGTGTTGTAGCTTGCGCCAATATTGTTTTAGATTTTTGCTCTTCAACACCAAGCTTTACCATTAAGCGACGTAATAATTCTGCGTCTAATTCAGCATCTCTGGCGTCTGCAGTGGGTGCAGATTTCGCATCAGCTTTATAGCCAGTATCAATTTCACCTAGTTGCGTTTGCACACGGTTTTTACCATCATCTGGCGCACCACTCACTGAGCGGTGCGTCATGTAGATTTCAGTCGTATTCGCTTCATCTCCACGATCTAAACGCGTACGGAATTTCTTCTTATCTGCCAAACCAGATAACCTATCTAGCCATTTATCAAACTTTTCACTAACATTGCCTGAGTCATCTTTTTTAATGGCATCAGTATCAATCCATTCAGTTTCCATCACGCCGATTTGCGCATCCTCTGAACGCACAGCAAATCCTTGATCGGTCCAGAACTCGCGAATCACAGGCCAGATTTTTTCAGCAGGAGCATTAACGACCAACCAGCGCTGCGCACCGGCTCTTTCTAATCTAACACCATCAGGATTTGTGAGTACCTTCTCGACACCAACTTCTTGGCTATCTTGTGCTTGGCTATAAGTTGAATAGCTAGTATTGCCAGGAATAGAATATGCATCGCTGACTGGGCTTGCGGTTAAATCTGGCGGCACTTCTAATGGTTTAGATCTACTAGCGCCCTTATAATCTGACTCGTTATTGATAAACGGAATAGAATCGCAACCGACTAAAGTGGCAGTGAGTAGCATGTAAGTAACTGTACGCTGGATATGCATTTGTTTCATTCAGACCTCTTGAGATAACGATTTTACTTTATGTAAAAAGTGCTTTATATGTAAAGTATGCTTATAAAATACCGGCTGGTTTGCAAGCATTGCGCAGTACATCATGATATTGCGCAATGCTTGCGCGGCGCGTCAATGGCGACGCCACAGCCGGTGTCGTTCCGGCTGCC
>JANLZY010000053.1:0-2270 GCA_031359365.1 Methylotenera sp.
TAATATAATTTGTGGCACCAGCATAATGGCAACAATTTCTCTCGCCATCTTGTCTCTTTTTGTTGTTGATTCACCTATGACCACAATAGCACTGCCTTTTGCACCAACATCCTCCAGCGGGAAATTCAATGCAACCATGCGTAACTTTTTATCTTCAAACTCTGAATCATAGAACGTTGACTTTCCTTCTGTAGGCAATACTTTAGGTAAAGCCAACTGCTCTTCTCCAAGGACTACGTTGTGCTCTGGATCTAGTATCAGATAATGCCTGTAGTCATCATCGATATCGTACTCCAGCAAATTCAATGCACTATCTGGCAAATCGACTACCATGCTGCCAGACTTAACCTCCACCTCGTCTGCCAATGCCAAAGCTGAACGAAATAAGCCACTGTCATAGGCTAGATTTGCAAAATAATTAGCTAAATAATAGGCGGAGATAGTACCCAAGAACAAAGTGGGAATGAGTAGAATGAGCAACCAATTCAGTAGTTTTTGACGGATAGAATTGCTTTTAATATGAATCATATGGTTTTCGATCTTCGATTATGAGTGTTGATTTTCTAACTTAGCTAACAAATAGCCTAAACCACGTATTGTCCGAATCTCGATATCAAATACATTTAATTTTTTACGTAATCGCGAAACAATCACCTCCACTGCATTTTCACTAATTTCATCATCCCAACTACAAAGATGCTCCATAATTTTTGTCTTACTGACAACCTTTGCGGCCTTCAACATGAGTAGTTCCAACAAAGCCATTTCACGTGCCGAAAGTGACAGCGCAATATCTCCCGCCATACATTGGCGGTTAGTAGTATCAAAAGTTAAAACGCCAAAGCTAATCTTCGCGCTCCCCCCAGACACTCCTCGACGAATCAAAGCACGCACGCGCGCCTCTAACTCAGCAAGTTCGAATGGCTTGGTTAGATAATCATCTGCGCCTAGATCCAGCCCTTTTACACGATTCTGTGTATCTTCCAATGCGGTTAAAATTAGCACTGGCGTGTTACTACCACGTGCTCGAAGCCGCTTTAATACTTCAAAACCGCTTAATTTTGGTAAACCTAAATCCAGCACGATGACATCGTACTCTTGATATGTTAGTAATTTGTTGGCGCCTTCACCGTCAGAAATAACATCAACCGCATAACCTGATTTAACGAATGAGCGTTCAAGCCCATCTTTAAGAATTAAATCGTCTTCAACTAGTAATAATCTCAATGCAATCACCTCAAATCAAATGCTACTCACGTAGCAACAGATACATTCTACTCAGTTTAAAAACAAGGAAATAAATATTTTTGAAAATAATTAGCTGTCAGTTTCACGTCAGCTTGATGCTGTAAATTGTAATCCATGGTGGTTGATGAAGTGCTTAACGGATGAAGTTAATCGGTAATTTAAGCAATCCATCAGTCGACAAACCTATCATTAATTTCAGGAGATTTAAATGAACAAATTACTAGCATCATTATTCGCAGTTGCAGCACTTTCATTAGCGACTTCAACTTTCGCAGCAGACGCTCCTAAACCGGCTGAACCAGCTAAAGTAGAAGCTGCTGCCGCTGAGCCAGCAAAAACAGATGCGGCTAAACCAGCTGTAAAACATCACCATAAACATGTTAAAAAAGCTGCAGCTGAAGCACCTGCAGCGGCTCCAGCAGAAACTAAGTAATGTTTAATAAGCCTTGTTTTTGATTTTTAAGGTTTCAAAAATAAGTGTTGAGATTTATTTCTAGTTAAAAGCAAGCAAAACGGGAAGACTTTCTGCCCGTTTTGTTTTTTATTAAAACTAGAATATTTATTTAGTATTTTTTAGTGAGCGTTAGTGCAATATCTTCGCGCTTCATATCTAAACGATTTAAAGCACTCATGCCCAGCAACACCAC
The DNA here is from genome assembly GCA_031359365.1 of Methylotenera sp. GTDB lineage: Bacteria > Pseudomonadota > Gammaproteobacteria > Burkholderiales > Methylophilaceae > Methylotenera. Next base: position 1,896 of record JANLZY010000053.1, read on the forward strand.
CGAGGGCGAACCACCCTCCAACACGCTCGCATCTACTTGGCTAAGTATAATTCCACCAATTTTAAGATTAGCAATCGTCACTCGATATGCTGTCACTATGCCATTGGCTGTGCTTACCTGCACAGGCTCACCTCGTTTGTAATCTATATTAGCGAACTTTGCATCGCCACTATTCATGGCAACCGTTGTTGCGCCAGTATCCAATATAAATTTTAATGATGCGCCATTGATTTGACAGTCAGAAACAAAGTGTCCTTGTGAGTCCGCATACAAAATAGCACTTACTAAGCCGCTAGACGACTTACCCGCCACAGAAGCAGCTTGCCCCATACCTAACCGCTTGGTGCTTCCTTCAATTTGCAAAGTGGCGGCTTG
>JANLZY010000059.1:0-6497 GCA_031359365.1 Methylotenera sp.
CGATTACTAAAACCTAATATTTGCGCTGTAAGTAAGCCAACGACGCTGGCAACGCGATAACAGTAAAGCTGTAACTGCTTAAAATCCTCATAGCGATTGAATTTGAGATCCATCTCCATGCCGTCGATGACTTCAATGAAATGTTCAGCATCAAGTTGATAAGTTTTAATGGGATTTAATAAAGCTTTAGAAACAGGATGTTGCGGTTTTCCATCATACAGACTTTCAATCTCCGTACGCCACCAGTTAAGTTTGGTCTGCGCGATAGTAAAGTCGGTGCACTCATCTGCAATGTCATCAACTTCGCGACAAAAGGCGTAAAGTGCAGTAATTGCCTCACGTCTATCCTTAGGCAAAAACATAAAACTGTAATAGAAGCTTGATCCGCTTTTTGCGGTTTTTTCTTCACAATATTGCTGTGGCGTCATTATCTTTCTTATACTTTCATCAGCGCTTTTAAAAATATTATCAGCCAATCACCATAATTGAGCGTTGGTCTGAAGTTGAATATATCACCATTCACTTTATTTATCTTGGCAATAATGCGCTCGCCACCGGCAATAATCATGCGCATTTCAAAGCCAATGCGACCAGTTAAAATGCGCCCAAGCGGCTTGCCTGAGTAAAGTAGGGCGTTTACTCGGTGTAAGTTGAAAAGAATAAATTGTTGCCAATTCTCATCAATCTCTTGTTTGCCATCTACAAAATCTTGAATTTGTGACTCAGTGATGTTAAATGCTGCCATTTCGTCTTGGCATAAGTAAATACGTTGTTTACCGTCATTTTTCTTAAAATCAATCGAAATATCTTGCAAGAAATTAATGATTTGTAATCCCGTGCAAATGTTGTCAGAAAGCTGGATGTTGGCCGCATTTGATTGCCCGTAAAGATGTAATAACAATCTGCCAATCGGGTTAGCTGAGCGTGTGCAGTAATCTAGCACTTCGTCATAATCTGCATAACGCGTTTTAGTCACATCTTGGCTAAAAGCATCCAGCAAATCATAAAAAGGTTCATAAGGCAGTTTTTTTGCCTTAATCATTGCCCCTAAACCAGCGAATAAGCTAGATTTCGGCTTGATGTAGGCCTGTAACAGCTCTAACTCATTACGAAACCCATTAAGCAAATCTAAACGCTGCTCTATACTTAGTTCACCTTCATCAGCAAAGTCATCCGCTTGGCGAGCAAAGCTGTAGATTAAGCCTATAGGTTCACGTAAGTATTGCGGCAAAAAAACTGAGGCTACAGGGAAGTTTTCATAATGGCTGTTTGCCAATTCCAAACTATTATTGATCACATTATGATCGTTATGGCTGTTGGGTAAATGCTTGTCTGTCATTTTGTGAGTATGCCATAAACTTGATATTTTTTCGTTGAGAATTGCAGCATATATTAAGGTGATTTTCGCTAATTTAAATGTCGGACTTAAGAAAGATATTTAGCTGTTTTTATCCTTCTTTATGAGTACACCTTAGGTGTAATTGTGAGATTAGATGCGTTGAGATTAAATACAACACAGTTAATCAACCATAAGGAGAAGTGTAATGAGTTCTAAACCGTTTCAATACAAAAAACAGGCTATTAAAGATTCTCAGCCATCAATGAATGTGGCTGGCGTTCCTGCTTGGCTTGGCGACACATTCATATCTGCAGATGCGGATAAAAGAATTTGTGCAGGTTTCTTTCGGTTAGAGAAAGGTAATGCGCTGAACTATAGCTATGATTATGAGGAGATGAAAATTGTTGTAGAAGGGACATTTATCATTTCTGATGATACAGGCCAAAAAGTAACTGCAACCGTTGGTGATGTACTTTACTTCCCATCTGGAAGTAATATTAAATTTGAAACGCCAGACCATGCAATTGGCTTCTTCTGCGGCCAACGCGTGCCACTGTAAGCATTTGACTATTACCTCTGCAATTTATTTGCAGAGGTAATTTGACTGCTAATTTTAATAAGCTATAAAAATACTCTACGCGCCTGTAATTGTGTAGTTTCCCACTTTAAGTGTTCGTAATAACCTAAAGCTTCTTTATTCTCAATATCTACCAAAAGTTGCGCGCGTGTTGCGCCATTTTCTTTAGCCCAGTCTAAGGTTCGCTGAAGCAGTTGTTTGCCTATTCCATGGCTGCGATAGGATGAATGGACCACCATGTCCTCAATCCATGCTGAGGCTGAACCTTGTGCAGTAGAGATTACAAGCTGCGCTGTTACCATTCCAATCACTTTGCCAGCGGTATTCTTAGCTACTTGCACGGTCGCGGTGTTCTGGTTTTTAATGATTAACTCTAGTCCTTTTTTTTGTTTAGATAAATCTGGGTTAAAGTCTTTTTCAATGGTAAACAAATCTGATAGCAGACTGACCAAGTCATCAATATCAGACGCACTTGCTACTTGATAGTTAATATTTTCCATAAGTTGAATCTTGCCTACTCTTCAAAATGTTCTTTATCTGGTGCATCGTAATGAATAATGGCTAGAAACTTAATCGGGGTTTCAATCAAGTTTTCTGGGCGATGCGGAATTTCACCCTGAAAGGTAAGAGAATCACCCTTATTTAAGACAAACGTATCTTTACCAACTCTATATTCGAGCGTGCCTTCAAGCATATGAATAAACTCAGTGCCAGGGTGCTCAAAAGCAGGAAACTCTTCACATGAATCTTCAAGTGAAATTAAGAATGGTTCGAAAGTCTTGTGTGGACCTTGGTCATAAGCCAGCAATTGGTAGGTGTGACCAACTCGCGTACCTCTTCTGACTACTTCCATGCCTTCACCTTTTTTAACAAGCTGGGCAGCACCACGCGGTAGATTATAGTTTTGAAAGAGTTTAGATAACGTGACGCCTAAGGCGTTGGCGAGCTGCTCCAAGGTCTCTAAGCTAGTAGCTGCTAGGCTATTTTCAATCTTACTCAGCATCCCACGACTAATGCCAGCACGTTCAGATACATCTGCTATGGTTAGATTATGCTCTAGCCTTAGTTGACGTATGGTTGTGCCTAAATGTCGCCCTAGCGATTTATTGCGCTCATCTACTTTTACATCTTCAGTTTCTTTTTTTGCAGCCATATAATTGTCCGAAGCTATTAACAATCCGAATATTACAAGAGACTTCACCTAACTTGTAAATAAATTCTTTTTATTCACAATAGTTGCAGAAATTATAACAAACATTCACAAAAGTTTCACTCAGGTAATAATAGTTAATGTAAAATTAAAAAATATTATGTTTTATTAATGTTTCTTGAATGTATGCATTTTATACATATTAAAAAATGACTTATTTATTAGGAGAGTATTGTGAGTGAACGTATTGTAATGAGAACTGGTGAAGCTTTAGTAGCGGGCGGACCTCCAGGTACAGCGGCGGAACCAGAAGTGATCATTGGTGAATTAGATGGGCCCGTTGGAACTGCAATTGCAACGTTGACAGGTGATCAGGTGGCTGGACACACGCGTGTTTTTGCTTTATTGAATACAGATATTCAAGTAAGACCCGTAACGCTGATGGTAAGTAAAGTTACTGTTAAAGAAACTAAATACACCAATATTTTAATGGGTACCGTGCAGGCTGCAATCGCGAATGGTGTGCTTGATGCAGTTCGCGCAGGTGATATCCCTAAAGAGCGCGCTAATGATTTGGGTATTATTGTTTCGGTTTGGTTGAACCCAATGGTGACAAAAGACGATAAGTTAGATCATAAGATTTTGTTTGATATTCATCGCAAGGCTACTGCGATGGCTATTCACAAAGCCATGAACAATAAACCTGATATTGATTGGTTACTTGAGAATCAAGATAAGATTACTCATAAATATTACCAAATGGGTTTAGACGGTAAGCTTTAAGCTATCTAAGGGTCTTAGTCTATTTGTGAGTCTTAGCCCAATTGAGGCAAGTTTTTAGTAAGTCTAATAACAATGGCTTAACTTTCATTGCCAGTTCTGCATCGTATTTATATGGGGGATTCTCCTCCATATAAATACATTGGCTCATTTCCAGCTGTAATGCATGTACATTCATTTTTGGCGCTCCATATTGCCTCGTGATGTAACCACCTTTAAAGCGTCCATTGAATACATGGCTATAAGCTTTAGCATGAATCGATTCACGCATGGTTGCTGCCAGTGCATCTTGCAATGAAATGTCACAAGAGCTTGAGTCTGCAGTACCAAAATTTAAATCAGGTAATTTCCCACTAAAGAACCTTGGCACCTGCGATACAATAGAATGCGCATCCAACAATATCGCTAAACCATGAATAGCTTTTATTCTTTGAAGTTCAGTTGCTAATTTTTGGTGATAAGGCTGCCAAAATTGTTCAATACGACTTTCTATTTCATTTTCATCTGGTTGTTCTCCATCCAGATATATTGCGCTTTTGGCAAAGGTATCAATTGGGCATAAACCCGTCACATCTTGCCCTGGGTATAGTGAAGTATTCTCAGGTGATCGATTTAGGTCTATCACATAGCGTGCGTATTCAGCTGATATAACAGAAATATCTAACTCTTTAGCCATGCTATACAGGATAGGCAAATGATAATCAACGTCTGGTAATAGTGCCGCATCAGGCGTAAATCTGCGTTTAATATCTTTAGGTATGCCAGTGCCAGCATGTGGCATAGAGATCAGCAGGGGCGAGTTTCCGCTGTAAAAATGATAAGTTTTATCCATTGCTACCTTTTCCTTTACATATTCTCTAACTACTACTTTAGTAGTACTACTAAATTCCTAATTTACCTAACTTATTCATATATATAGTAAACATAGTATGACTTTATCATAAGTTTCATTGCAATTAAAAAAGTTTCATTTATGTATTGACATGCGATATTGTGATATGGCTTAATACGTCAACAAAGTTTCATACAGATTAAAAAAGTTTATGAAACTTAATGAGTGGCAACGAAGTCGTTAATTACTTTAAAGATTAATAATTAGGTTTCATGGAGTTAAGAAATGCCCTTAAGATTACTTAAATTCGCACTGTCAAAAGAGCATCCAGCACCACGCTTTTTTAAGTCGCACGAGACCCCAAAGAAATCATACGACGTAGTGATTATCGGCGGTGGCGGACATGGTTTGGCGGCTGCGTATTACTTGGCTAAAGACCATGGCATTACCAATGTGTGTGTGCTCGAAAAAGGCTACATTGGCGGTGGTAATACAGGACGCAACACGACCATCGTTCGTTCTAACTACCTCACACCAGAAGGCGTCAATTTCTATGATGCCAGCGTCAAAATCTACGAAGGTCTTTCTGAAGAGCTAGATTTAAATCTATTCTATTCAACGCGTGGTCATTTCACCCTTGCACATACTGAATCAGCGATGCGCACTATGAGATGGCGTGCTGAAGTGAATAAGCATGTAGGCGTTGAGAGTCGTGTAGTTGGTCCTGATGAAATCGTTAAAGCTTGTCCTCAGTTGGACTTAAGCTGTAGTGGTCAAGCGCCAATCTTAGGCGCTTTGTTTCATGCGCCTGGTTCAGTGGCTCGTCATGATGGTGTGGCGTGGGGTTATGCGCGTGGTGCTGACCGTTTAGGTGCCGAAATTTATCAAAATACTGAAGTACTTGGTATTGATGTTAAAAATGGCAAAGTTTGTGGCGTTAAAACTAATAAAGGCTACATCGAGACGAAGCAAGTGCTGTCTGCAGTGGCTGGCTTTACGCCACGTATAACCGAGATGGTAGATCTTGAAACGCCGATTGTTATTCACCCACTGCAAGCTTGTGTCACTGAGCCTATGAAACCTTGGTTAGACACTATTTTGGTTTCAGGCAGCTTACATGTGTACGTAAGTCAATCTTCTCGCGGTGAGTTGGTGATGGGCTCATCGCTAGACCCTTACGAAGTGCATTCAACACGTTCTACTTTGGATTTCGTAGAAGGGCTCACTTCTCATATGTTAGATATGTTCCCTTTCTTATCCAATGTAAAAGTCGTCCGCCAATGGGCTGGTATGGCTGATATGACGCCAGATTTCGCACCGATTATGGGTAAAACACCTATCGAAGGTTTTTATCTAGATGCAGGTTGGGGTCCTTGGGGCTTCAAAGCTACACCTATTAGCGGCAAAACCATGGCACAAACCATTGCAAATGATAGTGCACCAGATTTAATTCACTCATTCCGCTTGTCACGTTTTGAAGATTATGAACTGACTGGGGAAAAGGGTGCTGCGTCAGTGGGCCATTAGCGGCTTATTCACGCGAGTTAAATAATCAGAGGAATATGAAATGAAATTACTCACCTGCCCAATGAATGGAACAAGACCGCTAAACGAGTTTGTCTTTGGTGGCGAATATAGGCAAGCGCCAGATCAAGATACTTGTACTGATGCTGAGTGGGCTGCTTATGTGCATAACCGTAGCGGTGCTCCAGGCGACAAAAAAGAGTGGTGGTATCACTCACCAAGCGGCACATGGTTTATTGCAGAGCGCAATACGCTGACAGATAAAGTCACACGTACCTATCTTCTTGGCCAAAAC
>JANLZY010000064.1:0-1616 GCA_031359365.1 Methylotenera sp.
AACTTGGCGACTCCCCAATATTTTAATCAGTCTATCTAATCAACCGTGAGGTTCATTAGCGGGTGCTGATTCAACCCTTTTGCAACAAATCCCTGAACATCTTTAGGTTTTTGATTGCATATATCTACTGCAGTTTTCTTATCTGCTACTTCTAAAAATACCGAAGCGCCAGAACCGCTCATTCTTGCCTCGCCAAATTGACTGAGCTTAAATTGATTTAACCAAGTTAAACAATCTAAAACAGCGGGGTATTCACTGCAGACTATTTTTTCTAGGTCATTTATAAATTCAGCATTTAAATTACATGCTGTTAATTTAGCCGTCCAAGAAAAGTCCGACATTGTCTTAGGATTCGTGTTTTTTGTCAATTGCTTATTGGCAAATATTTGCGCTGTTGATACATGTATATTCGGATTCAGCACAACATAGTAGGAATTGTGCAGATTAATCTCTGTTAATTGCTCGCCTATGCCTTCTGCCCAGGCGTTGTTCCCAAAAATAAAGAAAGGTACGTCGGCGCCTAACTTCAAGCCTAGCGACATCAGCTCTTTGCGGCTTAAGTTAAGCTGCCACAAACTATTTAAAGCTATTAGCACGGTTGCCGCATCTGAACTGCCGCCACCTAGACCGCCGCCCATAGGGATATGCTTTTCAACCAGAATGTCTACACCAAGCGGGCATTGTGTATGTTGCTGTAACAGTTTAGCTGCCTTAACACATAAATCTTGCTCTTCTGGCACGCCAACCAAATCATTCACGCGCTTTACAACGCCATCTGTGGTGGGTTTGAGTTTTACAGTGTCGTATAAATCAAGTAGACGAAAAACGGTTTGCAGTAAATGGTAGCCATCTGCGCGCTGACCTGTGATGTGCAGAAATAAATTGATTTTTGCCGGCGCTAAAAATGATTGAAAATCTTGCATAGGACAGTATTTTAGCGCATCTAGCCTGTCGTTAGATTGACTAAATTAATTTTAATTAGCAGTTTTAATCTTAGTGAGTTGCTGTAGCGCGAGCCTTATTCAATAATCACTCGGCCATTCAAAGCTTGTATGGGACGGTTGTTGCTGTGATGCACAGCTTTTTTAAAGGCATCAATCTGTTCTTTAGAGGCTGTGATAGGGTTTTTCATTAATAGCCAGCGTACACCTTCGCTGCAAGGTGGTGTAGTCAGTGAGCCACTAAAACGATAGTAGCTTTTATTATCGGGCATAAACTCACTGGGCATGACGCGAGTTTTTAATGCGATTGGTTCGCCTTCTACTTCAGGTAGTTGCTGCCAAAGTTTGGCTAAGGCTGGGTTGGCTTTGCCTTCGGTGAACATGACGCCTATCACGGCCAAATTGCCTTTAGAGTCAGCATGTACAAATTGGGCTTCCAGTGGAAAGGACTTGCCGTGTATGGTATTTTCGCTAGGGGCATGAAAGTGTACGTGCCTCATTTGAAATGCAGCGTTATCAAGCGCCAACATATTGCCTTCTTTAAAGTTAATTTGTACGGTATGGCCATTGTTAAGAATATCTTTTGCAGGAAACTTCTGTATCGCTTTTAAAGGCTTAATCGCCGCATGAATACTATCTTCAATATTGATTGGCGATTGATTGCGACCTGCATCG
>JANLZY010000071.1:0-2380 GCA_031359365.1 Methylotenera sp.
AAAGCCGCACCACCTCGGGAATCACCATCTAACTTGGTCAGGATAATGCCAGTAAGTGGCAAAGTCTCACCAAACGCTTTTGCCGTGTTGACTGCATCTTGGCCTTGCATAGCATCTACTACAAACAAAGTCTCAATCGGGTTAAGTAATGTATGTAGCGCTTTGATTTCAGCCATCATTGCTTCATCAATACCCAAGCGGCCTGCAGTATCAAAAATCACCACATCGTAATAACCGCGTTTAGCGAAGTCTAAAGCCGCAGCAGCAATATCTGCTGGCTTTTGCGTAGCGTTACTATCGAAGCAATCTACCTCTAATTGTTTAGCCAGCGTTTTAAGCTGCTCTATCGCCGCTGGGCGATATACATCGGCACTAGCTAACAGCACTTTCTTTTTTTGTTCTTTTAATAATTTTGCAAGTTTGGCTGAGGTAGTCGTTTTACCAGAACCTTGCAAACCAGCCATCAAGATAATTGCTGGCGCAACTGCAGCTAGATTCAAGCCCACATTCGCCTTACCCATTAACTGGGTAAGTTCGTCGTGTACTACTTGAATAACTGCCTGACCCGGCGTTAGGCTTTGCAACACCTCTTGACCCTGAGCACGCACTTTGACTTGTGCGATAAACTCTTTTACCACTGGCAAGGCAACATCTGCCTCAAGCAGTGCCATGCGCACTTCACGCATCGCATCCGAAATGTTTTCTTCAGTGAGCCTAGCTTGACCACGTAAAGTTTTGATGACACCCTGTAGGCGGTCGGTTAGATTTTCTAGCATTGCATTCTCTTACACATGATTAGATACTCGATTTTACATCAACCTATTATATTTACAGCATATTTGCGCCATAATCACGTTATGCAAAACTTAATTCCTTATTTAGTCGTTTTCGTTATTTATATCGCGGTAGCTGCAGATTTTTGGCGCGGCGATAAAACAACTACAAACTCACAATCTTTAAAGCTGCATTCAGCCATGATAGCGCTTGGCTTAATTATTCACGCATGGTTGCTGTATCAAGTGATTTTTGAAAATCACTTCAACTTAGGCTTCTTTAATATGCTTTCAGCGATTGCTTGGTTAACGGTATTAATTTATTGGCTAGCTGACTTAAAACATCAACTGACGAGTTTACAAGCGTTCGTATTACCACCAGCGGCTATTTTTGCAATTTTGCCAGCCTCTCACGCGACAAATCATTTTATGCCATTGGCTGAATCACCCTTGTTTTTAGCGCATATTGGGATTGCCTTACTGGCTTATAGCTTATTCACATTTGCCACATTCCACGCCCTACTCATGACAATCGCCGAGCGTGCTTTACATAACAAACCTACATTGATCAAATTACCAAGCTTTCCACCGCTGATGGTGATGGAAACCTTGTTATTCAGAATCATCACGCTGGGGTTTGTTCTGCTAACCGTTACGCTGATTAGCGGCATCTTATTTTCTGAGCAGATTTTTGGCAAACCGATGCAGTTTAATCACAAAACTGTATTCTCAATCGCCAGCTGGATTATTTACGGCGCACTTTTATACGGACGCTTCCAGTATGGATGGCGTGGTTTAAAAGCCATCCGTTGGACGTTAACTGGATTTATGTTACTAGTACTGGCTTACGTCGGCAGTAAGTTCATACTTGAAGTAGTACTTGGTCGATAAAAACCAGCAACTGACTAGTCACGCAGGCTGATTGCTGGCCACGCTTGCTCTTTTGCATACGCAGTTAAATTTTCATCCGCATCTACCGCAACAGGGTTTGTCACTAACTTCATTAATGGTAAATCATTGTGCGAATCACTGTAAAAATAGCTGACTGTGTAATCACTTAGCTTGGTACCACGCGCTTCTAACCACTGATTGAGGCGGATGACTTTACCTTCTTTGAAAGTCGGCACACCTGTCACGCCACCGGTATATTCGCCATCGACCATTTCAGGGTCACTACCAAGTAGATGTTCAATGCCATAGGCAGTCGCAATCGGTTTGGTCACAAAACTATTGGTTGCGGTAATGATCACACATAAATCTCCAGCAGCTTTATGCTCATCCACCAAAGCTTGCGCTTTTTTCGTCATCATCGGGCGAATCACTTTATCCATGTATTTAACATGCAATTCATCTAAGAACTTTTTAGAGTGCTCTGACAGCGGTTTTAACTGAAACGCTAAAAACTCCGTAATATTCAAACAACCATTTTTATAATCTTGATAAAACTGCTCGTTACGATCTTGATGAGTTTTTGCATCAAGTAAACCTTCGCTGATTAAAAACAAGCTCCAGTTATAGTCGCTATCACCTGCCAGCAAAGTATTGTCTAAATCGAATAATGCTAAATTTTGTTTCATATTAAAGGTCTTTTAAATTAAATTTTTTTG
>JANLZY010000077.1:0-6182 GCA_031359365.1 Methylotenera sp.
TAAGCCGATTAAAAAAACAATTAGATGAAAGACGCGAAGGCCATAGCGCCTTGATTATCATCAAAGATTTAGAACTTAACTATGAACGTTGGGCGGAACGATTAAAAAAAGGGTTTAATATGTCGCCCCGAGAAATCCAATGTGTAGTGCTTCTCACTGAACGCAGAAGCGTGCAAGAAGTAGCCGAGGTCATGGAAATTTGTACTGAAACTGTCAGGCAATATTTAAAAAGCGTTTTTAAAAAAATGGATGTACGCAAACTGCATGAGTTAGTCAGCTTGGCTCTAGAGTATCGTAGGAATAGATAGCAGAAAATCAGCATAATATCTGGCTCAATGCTCTACAATCTATTGATTTTTAGTTAAATTTGGTCGGGACAACAAGATTCGAACTTGTGACCCCATGCCCCCCAGGCATGTACGCTACCAGGCTGCGCTATGCCCCGAACCGATGTTGTAACTATCATTACAACAGGTGTGTCATTATATCGTAAAAAGTCGGCGGCAATAAAAGACGTTCAGAAATAAATCTGAACTTCTTTAAGCTGAGGCTGTTTTACGAAGTAAGTTTAGAATTTCTAACAGTTCTGTTTTAACTGAAGTGAAATCAAACCCTTTATCACCAGCAGACAATGAAGCACTTGAACCCAAATCTGATTGTGTAGATGATTGCACTGCATTGGCTTTAATCTCAGCTTCATTTGGCCCATCAAGGCGGTTACGCGCACCACTAATAGTAAAGCCTTGCTCATATAACAATTCGCGAATACGACGAATAAGTAATACTTCGTGATGTTGGTAATAACGACGATTACCACGACGTTTAACTGGTTTAAGCTGAGTAAACTCTTGCTCCCAATATCTGAGTACATGGGGCTTCACACCGCAAAGCTCACTGACTTCACCAATAGTAAAGTAGCGCTTTGCAGGTATCGGCGGTAACTGCACTTTTATATTGTGTTCACTCATACTGTTAAGTTTGTTTAATCATTCACTTAATTAAGGTAATTTGCTTCAACTTTACTTTTTAACTTTTGGCTCGCATGAAAAGTCACTACACGACGGGCTGTAATTGGTATTTCTTCGCCAGTTTTAGGGTTACGACCTGGACGCTCCGATTTTTTGCGTAATTCAAAATTACCAAATCCTGATAACTTCACACTATCACCAGCCTCTAACGCAATACGCACTTCTTCAAAAAATGCTTCAACCATATCTTTGGCTTCACGTTTATTTAACCCAACTTGCTCATAGAGTAAATCAGCAAGTTCAGCTTTTGTTAATGTCATACCTACTCCCATTTCATTTCTAGCTTTTGAGCTTATTTTTAATGTACAGATTATTATTTTATAAGTTATATTTACAACGTTAATAATTAGAATCCGGCTACATAATTAAATCAAGTCATATAGTTTTGTGATCTAATTTCTAAGTGTTGCAGCAAACTGATTCTGTAATAATTGTAGCAGAATAGTAATGGTTGTGTCGGCATCACTATCCGTTAATGTTTTTTGAGTATCGTGCATAAGTACTGATAATGCAAGGCTTTTTTTATTTTCAGCGACTCCTTGACCTTGGTATAAATCAAATAATGCCACATCAATGATCAATGGAATGTCAGCTTTTTTAATCGAATTTAACACCTCACCAACGGCAATATTTTCATCCAAAACAACTGCCAAATCGCGACGAATTGGTAGTAGTTTAGAAACTTCTTGGTAAGCTGGTATTTGATGACTAGTTATTGCTTCTAAATCTAGCTCAAATAAAAAGCTAGCTTTCGTTAAGTTATATTGTTGTTGCCATTTTGGATGCAGTTTACCTAGCCAGCCAATCACTTTGCCATCTAGTAAAATCTGTGCAGTTTGTCCAGGATGCAAAGCAATATGCTCGGCTTTTTCATAGGTCACTTTAGCGCCTACTAGCCTATCAACATGCGATTTAACTTCAAAAAAGTCTACTTCAGTACTATCGGTAGCCCATTGTTCAGGCTTTGTGCTACCGTATGCAAGTCCTGAAACACGTGTAGTCTCTACAAAGCCATTGGCTTGTTTAAAATAAACAGCGCCAATTTCGAACAAGAATGCACGGTCTTGCTTGCGATTCAGGTTATAAGTTAAGGTATCGAGCAAGCCGCCCCATAAACTAGTGCGCATCACGCTCAAATTGCTTGCAATAGGGTTCTGAAGTTTGATGGGCGTGGCATTGCCAAGCAAATCCCGCTCCCAGCTCTCATCTACAAAGCTGTAATTCACAACTTCCTGATAACCGACCGCAACTAAACTATCGCGCAGTTTGTTTTGATGTAGTCTTGCTTCAGGTGCAGGTAACATAAGCAAGTTAGCAACTGGCGCGGTCGCTGGAATATGGTCATAGCCATGCAAACGCGCAATTTCTTCGATTAAGTCTTCTTCAATACTAATGTCGAATCTATAGCTTGGTGGCACAATAGTAAATATTCCATCCACTTTCGTGAATTGAAAACCAAGCTGCGTAAGCAATTGTGCGACTTTGGCCTCTTCAAATGGAATGCCTAATACTGATACCAAGCGTGCCATTCTTAATTTAACAGGCTGACGAATTGGCAAGCTTCCAATAACTTCCGTCACTTCACCAGCTTGACCACCACAGATTTGTAAAATCAGTTTAGTCGCATATTCAAGTGCATTTTTTGTATTGCCATAATCCACACCACGTTCAAAGCGGTAAGAAGAGTCGGTACTTAAAGCTAACCTGCGCGCTTTACCTGTGATGACTGATGGTGTAAAAAAAGCACTCTCTAAGAAAATTTCAGTTGTTGTGTCATCTACTGAAGTCGGCTTACCGCCCATAATGCCTGCAAGCGCTACCGCACCATTCATGTCGGCAATGACCAAATCATCCGCTTTTAATTCCACTGTTTGATCATTAAGCAAGCTGAGCGATTCATTAGCATTTGCAAAACGAACTGTAATACCACCACTCAGCTTGCTTGCATCAAAAGCATGCATAGGCTGGCCTAATTCAAGCAACACATAATTAGTGACATCCACTAATGCGCTAATACTGCGTAGCCCGCTACGTTCAATGCGCTTAAGCATCCAATCAGGTGTTGTTGCCTTCGCATTTACACTGCTGATTAATCGACCACAATAGCGTGGACAAACTGCTTGCTCAGTCACAACCACATTTTTAGTTGATTTTGCCGCTGCAGGTACAGCTACAATAGCTTCAAAACGTGTTTCTGCGCCTGTAATTGCTGCAACATCACGTGCGATACCGGTGATACTTAAGCAATCACTACGATTAGGTGTTAACTTTAACGTGAGTAGATTATCATCTAAATCTAAGTGTTCACGAATGCTTTGACCAACAACTGCATTGCTATCTAACTCCAGCAAACCTGTCGCTTCGGCACTGATACCAAGTTCTTTAGACGAACACATCATGCCGAAAGACTCTACACCACGTACTTTAGCTTGTTTAATCGAGATACCTGGTAATTCAGCGCCCACCATGGCACAAGGGGCAATCAAGCCAGCGCGTGCATTTGAGGCACCGCAGACAATTTGCAGAGGCTCGGCTAAGCCGACATCGACTTTGCATACTTGTAAGCGGTCTGCATCTGGATGTTTTTCAACTGAAAGTATTTTGGCTACAACCACTTTGCTAAACGTAGCGGCGACGGGCTGCATCTCATCAACCTCAAGCCCAGCCATAGTGAGCGCGTGACTAAGCGCCTGACTATCTAAATCAGTATTAACAAGGCTACGTAACCAATTTTCTGAAAACTGCATAATGCTTTTGAGACCTTAAATTTAGTTTTATTATTTAAATTGGCTTAGGAAGCGCAAATCATTATTGAAGAAGTGGCGCAAGTCATTCACGCCATAACGCAGCATGGTTAAGCGCTCTACACCCAGACCGAAGGCAAAGCCACGATATTTTTCACTATCGAGATTGACATGCTTAAACACTTCCGGATGCACCATACCGCAGCCCCCAATCTCCAACCAACCACCATTCCAGCTCATATCCATCTCTGCTGAAGGCTCCGTGAAGGGGAAAAATGACGGTCTGAAACGTACGGTCAAATCATCGCGTTCAAAGAATTTTTGCAAGAAATCTTGCACCACGCCCTTTAAGTTCGCAAAACTAATATCCTCATCAACCCATAAGCCTTCTACCTGATGGAACATAGGCGAATGCGTTGCATCTGAATCCACACGGTACACACGGCCTGGAGCAATAATTTTTAGCGGTGGTGTTTTATTCGTTTTTAATGCATTTTCCATATAGCGAATTTGCACCGGTGAAGTATGTGTGCGCAACACATTCGCTTCGTCGATATAAAACGTATCGTGCATCGCGCGCGCTGGGTGATCTTCAGGAATATTCAGCGCTGTGAAATTATAAAAATCCGTTTCAATCTCAGGACCAGTAGCCACTTCAAACCCAATAGAATGAAATAGCTCTTCAACGCGCCTTAAAGTAAGCGTCACTGGATGCAAGCCACCTTGGGACTGTGTGCGTGCAGGCAAAGTTACATCTATGGACTCTTGAGCAAGCTGTTTAGCTTGCTCCGCATCTAAAATTGCTTCACGGCGCGCAGTTAAAGCAGCTTCAACGCCCTGCTTAACCACATTAATAGCAGCCCCAGCAGCTGGGCGTTCTTCATTGCTAAGTTTACCCAAACCTTTTAATGCATCGGTCAGCAGACCAGTTTTACCTAGATATTTAGCTTTTGCTACTTCCAAGTCATTCATCGTTGCGCTATTTGCGAAATCCGCCTGCGCTTCTGAAATTAAATGCGTTAAATCGGCCATATATATTTTGATCTTTAAATGAACTTCTGATTAGAGCTATATTTTACAATGCATTGATTTTACAGTAAAAAAAAGAGGCCGAGGCCTCTTTTTTACTCAAACTTGATAATTTAAGTTCGAAATTTCAAACTTTACAAATTAAGCAGCTAAAGCTGTTTTTGCCATTTCAACAAATTTGGCAAATGCTGCTTTGTCAAATACTGCTAAGTCAGCAAGTACTTTACGATCCACTTCAATTGATGCAATTTTCAAACCATTCATGAAACGGCTGTAAGTTAAGCCTAATTCACGAGCACCGGCATTGATACGTGCAATCCACAATGTACGGAATTGACGTTTTTTCTGACGACGGTCACGGTAAGCATATTGACCAGCTTTCATTACCGCTTGCTTAGCAACGCGGTAAACGTTTTTACGACGACCGCGATAACCCTTAGCGGCTTTTAATACTTTCTTGTGTCTTGCGCGAGCGATGACACCACGTTTTACTCTAGGCATATCGGTCTCCTTATCGTGTTGGCATCATTGCGCGAACGCGTTTGACGTCTGTTGGTGAGATGATCGCCGTGCCGCGTAGTTTACGCTTTTGCTTGGTGGTCTTTTTAGTGAGGATATGGCGTAAGTGAGAGTGAGTACGTTTCACTTTACCATTACCCAAGAATTTGAAGCGCTTTTTAGCACCGCTCTTGGTTTTCATTTTTGGCATTTTGTTCTCCTTGAACTTAAGTTATGAATGCTTAGGCATGCCGTTTAGCCGTATCACTCCAGGGGTTACTACAATTTTTACAACTTAACTACTTAATTTTTTTATGTGGGCCAAGCACCATCACCATTTGGCGACCTTCCATTTTTGGAAACTGCTCAACAAGCGCCACTTCTTTTGTATCTGCTTCTACACGTCTGAGTAAGGCCAAACCAAACTCTTGATGCGTAATTTCACGACCTCTGAAACGTAAGGTGATCTTCGCTTTATCACCATCCTCAATGAAGCGAATAATATTACGCACTTTAATTGCGTAATCGCCATCATCTGTACCAGGGCGGAACTTAATTTCTTTTACTTGCACTTGTTTTTGCTTGAGCTTAACTTCGTGCTGTTTTTTGCTTTCGGCATATTTAAATTTGCCGTAATCCATCAATCTGCACACTGGCGGCACCGCATTCGGCGCAATTTCCACTAGGTCAATATCAGCTTCTTCAGCTTTCGCAAAAGCCTCAGCTAACGTTACTATGCCCAAAGGCTCACCCTCTATGCCCACCAAACGAACTTGCGACCCTGTAATGTCGCCATTAATTCGCGTTTCTTTGTCCTGTGCTATATCAAATTCTCCAAATAGTTAAGCCGCGCATTTTCAGAAATACACTAAAAACCAACTTC
>JANLZY010000080.1:0-8480 GCA_031359365.1 Methylotenera sp.
AGCAATGGCACAAGCTGCTGCAGTACTCTCATTTAAAACAATGGGTGCAAAACCGAGCGAAGACTCTGTTTATTATTTTGCGGGTATAGATAGTGCGCGCTTTAAAAAACCAGTATCTCCAGGCGACCAAGTCATTCTAAATGTTAAGATTGATCGTATTTTAAAAGGTATATGGAAATACTCTGGCGTGGCACGAGTGGATGGTGTGGTAGTTGCTGAGGCTGAAATGATGTGTATTTTAAAAACGATAGAGAAAAAAGAAAAATAAGCGATGTCAGTAACAAAAATCCATCCAACGGCTATCATTGACGCCAAGGCAGAGCTTGATTCTAGTGTGGAAATTGGCCCATATTCCATTATTGGCGCAAATGTTAAAGTCGATGCGGGTACACGCGTAGCCGGTCACGTGATTATTAATGGCCCGACAACAATCGGCAAAAATAACCATATATTTCAATATTCTTCACTTGGTGAAGCGCCTCAAGATAAGAAGTACAGAGATGAGCCGACGTTACTAGAGATAGGTGATAACAATACTATTCGCGAGTTTTGTACGTTTAATCGCGGCACAATTCAAGATAAAGGCACGACTAAAATTGGTAGTGATAATTGGATTATGGCCTATGTGCATATTGCGCATGACTGTGATGTTGGTAATCATACAATTCTTGCTAATAACTCATCACTGGCTGGCCATGTTGATATTGCAGATCACGCAATTTTGGGCGGCTTCACGCTGATTCATCAGTTTTGTAAAGTCGGCTCGCATGTGATTACTGCTGTAGGTTCGGTAGTGTTCAAAGATATTCCTCCTTATGTAACAGCTGCAGGCTATGATGCTAAACCACATGGGATTAATGCTGAGGGCTTGAAGCGCCGTGGTTTTAGTGCTGATAGCATATTGCAGATCAAACGTGCATATAAAGCTTTGTACCGCAATGGCCTCACTTTGGAAGAGGCAAAAATTGAACTTGCAGCGATGCAAGTTACAACCCCCGAAATCGGCTTGTTGACTGATTTCTTGAATGTCTCAACGCGCGGCATCGTCCGTTAAGCTATTATCATGGTGAGAATAGGCATAGTAGCTGGAGAAGCTTCAGGTGATTTGCTTGGCAGTCATCTTATGCAAGCATTAAAGTTAAAGCGTTCAGATATTGAATTTGTCGGCATTGCAGGACCCAAAATGATGGGAGAGGGTGCTCATTCACTTTTTCCTATTGAGCGATTATCCATACGTGGGTATGTCGAAGTTATTAAGCATCTGTTTGGGCTGCTTAGATTACGCCGTCAATTACTGAATCATTTACTCGCCAATCGGATTGATTTATTCATCGGTATTGACGCCCCAGACTTTAATTTTTGGCTAGAAAAGAAGTTAAAGAACAAAGGCATTACCGCTATTCATTACGTAAGTCCATCTGTGTGGGCTTGGCGTAAAAATAGAATTAAAAAAATCAAACATGCCGTGTCACATATCTTGGCACTGTTTCCATTTGAGCCAGCGTTGTATCAGCATGCGGGTATACCCGTCACCTATGTTGGTCACCCGCTAGCAGATATTTTGCCGATGGAGCCTGATACTACCGCAGCACGTGAGGGTCTAAAGCTAAAACCATCAGCCTTGGTGATTGCAATGTTGCCTGGTAGCCGTCAAAGTGAAGTGCAGCAACATGCGGAGTTATTTGTTAAGACTGCAAAACTAATCTATGCAGACTTTCCTAATGCAGTGTTTTTAGTGCCACTCATCACGCGAGAAACTAGGCAGATTTTTGAGTTGGCCATCTTTCATGAAAATGAAAGTCTGCCGATTCAAATACTATTCGGTCATGCGCATGACGCCATGGAAGCTGCAGATGTTGTGATTGTAGCCTCAGGTACAGCCACATTAGAAGCAGCGCTGTTAAAAAAACCGATGGTGATTACTTATCGGATGTCTAAACTAAGTTGGCAAATTCTTAAGCGCATGCGCTTGCAACCTTATGTAGGCTTGCCTAATGTATTAGCTGAAAAGTTCGTAGTGCCTGAATTATTGCAAGATGAATCAACGCCTGAAAAGCTTGCAGAGGCAACTATTAAGCTGTTAAGCGACGCTGACAATATTGCGGAAATTAAAACTGAATTTACTAAGATTCACCATAGTTTAAAACAGAATACTGCAGAAAAAGCTGCAAATGCTATTCTTGCTTACTTGTCCTAAATGTCAGCAGCAGTGTTAATTTGCGGAGCAGATGAAGCTGGGCGTGGACCTTTAGCTGGTGCGGTTTATGCGGCGGCTGTCATTTTAAACCCAAACAGCCCAATCATAGGTTTGGCAGACTCTAAAAAACTTTCTGAAAAGAAACGTGATTTACTCAGTATTGAAATCAAACAACACGCGTTGGCTTGGGCAATAGCCAGTTGCAGCGCGCAAGAGATTGATGAAATTAATATCTTGCAAGCCAGCCTTTTAGCTATGAAACGCGCCATAGAAGCCATGCAGGCGCAGTTCGGCATCACACCTGATTTAGTACAAGTAGATGGCAATAAATGCCCAAAAATCGGCCTGCCATGTGAAGCGATAGTGAAAGGAGATAGCAAAGTACAAGCTATTTCCGCTGCGTCTATACTCGCTAAAGTGGCGCGAGATGCAGAGTTATATGAGTTAGATAAAATCTATCCGCAGTATGGCTTTGCACAGCATAAAGGCTACCCAACGACTTTCCATTTGCAAATGTTGAGTGCACATGGAGTTACGCCAGTGCATAGACTCAGCTATGCACCCGTTAGGCGCTTAAGCCAATAACAAAAACACTGTTGGCCGTTTATGCAAATCTGGCAGCGGTGATTTTTTCCAGCTAGCTATCGTTTTAGTGACAATCATTTCGTTTTCTAAACTAATATCACACGCCACACATAGCCTTGTATTGGGCTGGCATACGATCAGAATGGCTTCTAGCATGTGTTGGTTGCGATAAGGTGTTTCTATAAATAGCTGCGTTTCTTTGTGTGAGAGCGAGCGTTTTTCAATTTCTTTTAGCTTTTGGTTACGTTGCGTTTTATCTACTGGTAAATAACCTAGAAACGCAAATTGTTGACCATTAAGGCCTGAGGCCATCATGCTTAATAAAATTGAGCTTGGTCCTACAAATGGCACAACGCGTATGCCTTTTAGATGGGCTAATTCGACTAGTTTTGCACCTGGATCTGCAACCCCTGGGCAGCCTGCATCGCTCATTAAGCCAACATCTTTACCTGCTAAGAGTGGTTTTAATAAATCGGGTAAGGCTTTGTCTTCAGTATGTTCATTAAGCAAGTTTAACGTGAGTTCGCGGACTGGTTTAGCGGTTTTAATGGTACTTAAAAAATGCCGTGCAGACTTCTCACTTTCCACCACAAATGTATCTAGTTGCTGAGCAATGCTAATAACGTCAGCTGGCAACACTTTGGTGATATTGTCTTCTCCAAGAGTGACTGGGATTAAGTAGAGTGTGCCTAGTTTTAGCATGTTGTTGATTTCACTGTATTTTTATGGTTGGTGTTGAGTCTGTCATTTAAAACTCCATCCACACTTAAGGTGAAAGGAGTTTTTACAGATGAATTTAGTATTTAACAACTGCTTTATAGCTTAATGTCGTATTGCTTTCGGCAGGAACTTCCACTTTCCAAACTGCTAAATGACTATTCACCTTTTTGTGAGGCTGACTTTCAGAAGTAATTGTCCAATCGCCAGAAATAGGTTCTTGTACGACAATGGTCATTTTTTCTTTCTTCGCATTTTTTAAGACAATTTCATACGAACTTTCATACGCATTGTGACCTTTTTGTGGGTTAGGCAGTACTTTGAAGTTAGTTTGCTTTTTATCGGCAGTCACATCAAACGATTCACCTAATTTTAAACGTACTACTTCATTTTTAGGCGTATGGTCGATGTTGTCTTCACCTACGAATTGAGCATTTCCTGCGTTATCTTTCTTATAAACGCGCAATATGCCTTTAGGTAATGGCATTCCTAGTTTTGACGCCTCTTTATTATCAAACTCAACAAACACGCCGACTTTCATTTTAGTGCCAAGGTCGCCATAGCTGCTTTGATAGTAATAATCTGCCCCACGTAAGACTAACTCTTTACGTGCTGGTATATTCGATGCAGAGAGCAGGGCGACTTGCTTGGTTTGGTTCTCAGCAATAGTGGTTGGACGATCTAAGGTATAGAGATGATATTCGAGTAGGGATTCTTCAGCCATCGGTGCAACAGCTTCTGCCATCATTACATCGCCACGCATTGCTTTTGCCATAGGAAATACTTGTGGGGATTGCACTCGATTAACATCACCAGCTACTAATTGCAATTTAGCATTTTTGTAACTAGCGCCACTCGTGTTTGTGAGCGTTACCCAGCCAGACAAGTCAATACTGTCCTCTTTCGGACTTAACTCTGCTACATAGTCGGCCTTCCAGCCAAGTCCGCCAGTTAAATAGCTTAGTTCAATTGTTTGGTCAGTTGCACCTTTGTTATTGATTTGTGTGACTAGCGTTGGTCTATCACGTAGATTTTCTGGCACGTCATCATAAACAATTCTGCCCGGAACACCTGTTTCGATGCGATTGCCAATTTGGAGCACTATGCCATTGTTGGCTGAAAGCACCGTGGCTTTCTCGGTGGTTTCAGCGCCAGTTGTTGGGTGAGTTTTCACAATGCTCACAGATTTACCTACATATTTCTCAAGTAGTTTTTGTGGCGTCAGTAGGTCAAAATCAAAGTTTTGCTCAAGTAAAGTTAGGCTGCCGGATGCGTTGATGCTGCGTAGCAGTGCTGTTTCTGGGCGAATTTGCGCACTCACATCTCGCAAAGCTAGGGCATTTAAGCCAGTTTTAAGCTTCACATGTCGTGTATCTTTAACTAATGCTAAATCACCGTTGTAGATGGTGACGGCTACATTTTGCTGGTCGTTTAATGTGCTGCGCGTTTCATCCAAATCCATTGCAAATGCTCCTGTATAAATTGTAGAAAGTGTAGCGAGCAAGATGAGTTTGCGCTTCATTGGCTGGCGTTTAAGTGACATGTTCAATCTCCAAAATTAGTTAAATGATGAGCGTGTGAGCATTAAACTCAGCACACTATGATTCATTAAACGTGGCAAGAAGCAAAAGGGGTTAAATTATTTTAATTTTTTAAGTTTTTTATAAAACTGATATATTTTCGTTTTCTAGCATATTAATAAGCTTGATGAGAGGTAGGCCAATTAAGGCATTTGGATCTTCACCTATCATGCGCTCCATAAGGGCGATGCCTAGGCCTTCAGATTTTGCACTACCAGCACATTGGTAGGGTTGCTCTTTATTTAGGTAATTTTCGATTTGTTCATCACTTAGTTGCCTAAAACGTACTATATAAGGCACAACTTCAGCTTGCATATTACCTGTAGCGGCGTTGTATAAGCATAGTGCACTGTGGAATGTAACCTCACGCCCACGCATGGATTGTAACTGCTTAGTGGCATTGGCATGATTGAGAGGCTTGCCTAGCTGCTCGCCATCCAATGTGGCGACTTGGTCGCAGCCTATGACTAATGCGTGCGGATACTCAGCTCCAATTTTTCTAGCCTTATCTTGCGCTAGTCTTAAAGCCGTTTCATGTGGCTTTTCATTTTCAAATGGAGTTTCGTCTACACGCGGAGAAATGCTGCCAAATGGAATTTGTAGCTTTTGCAAAAGCTCTCGCCTGAATTCCGAAGATGAAGCTAATATCAGCGTTTGTTTCATAGTTTTTTTCATAGCTTATTCGTGTTTGATTTGTGTTTTATTGATGATTGATTTTATATAGATAACTTGATAAATAAAAAGCCGACAGGATTACTCTGTCGGCTTTAAGATTAAACTTTAAAGCATTTACTCAGGTTGAATTTCAAGTAGTGATTCATCTGGCGTTACTGTGTCGCCTTTAACCACATGTACTGCAACCACTACGCCAGTTGCTGCAGCTTGGATTTCATTCTCCATTTTCATCGCTTCAATCACTAGTACACCATCGCCGGCTGTCACTTTATCGCCAGCTTTTACTTTAACCGCAACTACCGTACCTGGCATTGAAGTTGTGACATGGCCTGCATGTGAAGGACGTGGGCGACCACTTTTAGCTGTGCCTGAGGTCGCTTTTTTCTTGCCAGTACCATTGTTAACACCACCTGAAACTTCAATCTCGCTCAAAGTTTCAACAATCACCTCTTCGGCTATACCATCGATAGAAACATAGAATGGACGCTTTTCTTCACCCGCATGACCGCTACCAGTGAGGTTGATATGGAAAGTTTCGCCATGTAATGTGACTTTAAATTCACTTGGGGCAAAGCGTGATGCAGAAGCGTTTACCGCCGCTTTATCAAGTAATGGCTCAGGCTGTAGTGAACCCGCAATACGCTCTTGCAAGAAAGTTTTACCAATGTCTGGGAACATTGCGAATGTCAGCACGTCCTCTTCCGATTGTGCAAAACGTTCAGACTCACTAGTGAGCTTTGCCATTTCAGGTGTTAATAAATCAGCAGGTCGGCAGGTAATAGGCTCTGCATCGCCGATTGCTAGCTTTCTAACTTCTGCATTCACAGCACTTGGCGCTTTACCGTATTGGCCTAAGAAATAGTTTTTAACTTCATTGGTAATAGACTTGTAACGTTGACCTGTCATTACATTAAGAACTGCTTGTGTACCAACAATTTGTGAAGTTGGTGTTACAAGTGGAATATAGCCAAGGTCTTTACGTACTAATGGAATCTCAGCCAATACAGCATCCATGCGGTCTAGCGCACCTTGCTCTTTTAACTGGTTGCTCAAGTTTGAAATCATGCCGCCTGGCACTTGATTCAATAGTACACGGGTATCAACGCCTGAGAATTCGCTTTCAAACTGCCAATATTTTTTACGCACTTCACGGAAATAAGCGGTAACTTCTTGCACTGCGGCAATGTCCAAGCCAGTATCAAACTCAGTGCCTTGCAGTGCGGCAATCATACTTTCAGTGGTCGGATGACTTGCACCTTCTGAGAATGCTGCGCTACAGGTATCAATCATGACAGCACCATTCTCAAGTGCACGCAGCAAGTTCATGCTAGCTAAACCGCTGGTTGAGTGGCTGTGGATGTGAATAGGTAAGTTCACATTTGCGCGCAAGGCTTTAACGAGATTAACAGTAGCTTGTGGCGTGAGTAGACCAGCCATATCTTTAATGGCAATGGTATCTGAACCCATCGATTCAAGCTCTTGAGCAATACCAACAAAATGCGCTACATCATGCACAGGGCTTGTTGTGTAACTAATGGTACCTTCAGCATGCTTGCCTGCTTTTTTAACAGCTTGAATAGAAACTGCTAAATTGCGTGTGTCGTTGAGCGCATCAAAAACACGGAACACGTCAACACCATTATCAGCAGATTTCTGCACGAAAGCCTGCACTACATCGTCAGAATAATGGCGATAACCAAGCAAGTTCTGACCACGCAAAAGCATTTGAATGCGTGAGTTTGGCAGTGCTTTACGTAATTTCTGTAAACGCTCCCAAGGGTCTTCTTTTAAGTAGCGCACACATGCATCAAAAGTAGCACCACCCCAAGCCTCAAGCGACCAAAAGCCAATCGCATCTAACTTACTGCAAATAGGCAACATATCTTCGGTGCGCATGCGCGTTGCAATGTGACATTGATGCCCATCGCGTAAAACAAGCTCGGTGACGTGTACTTTTGGTGTTTGGCTCATATTTAACTCTTTACTTTAATTATTACGTTTAACTATATGTTTTATATTTATTAACTATCTGTTCATATCCGGCTTTAGTCTAGCAAGTAGGGTAAACCCCGACCTACATAACTTAAATGCCTTCATGTGCAGCAATCGCGGCTGAAATTGCTGCAGCAATCATCTCTGGCGGAATTTCATTCGCATAATTGGTGAGTTCTGGGTGCGACTCAACAAAGCTGGTGTTAAAGTTAGCATCTCTAAACTCCTGGTGCTTTAGAATCTCTTGATAATATGGAATGGTGGTTTTTACACCATAAATCAACATATCATCCAGTGCGCGACGACCGCGCTCAATTACGCTTTCCCAGTCTAGTGCCCAAACAGTCAGTTTGGCGCACATAGAGTCATAATAGGGCGGAATAACATAACCGCTATAAATCGCTGCATCCATACGCACACCAGGTCCACCTGGAGCGTAGTAACGTGTAATTTTACCAAAGCTAGGCAGGAAGTCATTTTTGGGGTCTTCCGCATTGATACGAAACTCCATCGCGTAGCCACGGAACTGTACTTCTTTTTGTTCATATTGCAACGGCAAACCAAAAGCAACACGAATCTGTTCTTGTACAATATCAATACCAGTAATGGTTTCAGTCACGGTATGCTCGACTTGCAAGCGCGTGTTCATTTCCATGAAGTAAAACGTATTATCTGAGTCTAATAAAAACTCTACAGTACCCGCATTTTCGTAACCAACAGCTTTTGCCGCTTTC
>JANLZY010000093.1:0-2820 GCA_031359365.1 Methylotenera sp.
ATGACATGACCTAGCTTGCCTAAATCACCCAACAGTTCGCGCTCCACAGCAATGCTTTCGGCAAGTGTGGTGGTGTCTTTGCTCAGTGGGTGTTTACGTCGCGTTTCGCTAAATCGTTTTACTAAGGTTTCGACATTAGATTCCAAAAACAACACTTGAGCAGTAATGCCTTGTGATTTTAATTGCTCAATGTGCGCAGGTAGCGTTTCAATGGCCACGCTGCGACTATCAATGCTGATTGCTACGCGGTCATGGTTGGTGGCACTTAAATTATCTTGACGATTGTTTTCAGACTGCAAATGCTCTGCAATCTGTGGCAGCATCGTAGCAGGTAAATTATCGACGCAGTAATAGCCGCTGTCTTCAAGCGCATGTAGCGCAATACTTTTGCCCGAACCTGAAAGCCCAGTGACGATGATGAGTTGTTTCATAGCGTTATTTAATTAATTGCTGTTTTTTCATTTCACGCTGCTGGCGTTGGGTGAATTGTTTAGTCGCATTAATGCCTCTCAATAATAGCATGTGGTTGCGTATTGCGACCTCAACCAACACCGCGATATTGCGACCTGCTGCAATGGGAATCTGCACTTTAGCAATCTTCACGCCCAGTACTTCTTCATGCAGTTTTTTAATGCTTAGTCGGTTGAGTTGTTCAGGCGATTGCTTATCTGCCATCACCAACTGAATAATCAAATCTAGCGGCTTCGTTGGTTTGACTGAGTTATCACCAAATAGTGCGCGAATATTTAAAATACCCAAGCCGCGCACTTCTAAAAAGTCTTGTAATAAAGCCGGGCAGCGGCCTTCAATGCGCTCTGGCGAGATGCGGTAGAAATCAACAATGTCATCAGCAATCAGGCGATGACCACGTGAAATCAGCTCTAAAGCGAGTTCGCTTTTACCAATGGCAGCTTCACCTTTAATGAGTGCGCCAAAGCCTTGCACCTCCATAAACACACCGTGCGCACTGACTGATTCTGCAACCGCTTGCGCTAAGAAGTGGTTCAGAATGTCCATCAATTCTGGGCTGCGTAAGGTTGAGGTGAAGAGTGGTGTATTGCGACTATTCGCTTCGTCTATCAGCGACTCTGGTACGTTTTCGCCGTTGGCTACAATCACAGCGGCTAGGTTGGTTGAATATAAATTTGCAATTGCACCATCTGCGTCTGCCGTTTTTAAGCTGCGCAAATAATCCATTTCCGCACAACCTAATACTTGTACCCGATTAGGATGCACAAAGTTGATATGGCCGATAAGTGCCAAAGAGGGTTTTGAAACAGTTTCGCTAGTGAGGGAGTTAGACCCGCCGTTAAGTCCAGCAATCCAATTAAGTTTGAGCTTAAGGCGGGTTTGTTTGAATAGCTCAGCTACATTTATTTGAGCCATAGTAAGCTACAAGGTGAATTACAGAAAGTATTCAATATTTTGGTGCTTATCTGCGCCATTCGTTTTGTGTTGATCGGCATGTTTTTCTTTATGTTTTACGACTTGACGGTCGAGTTTATCGGTCAGCATATCAATTGCGCTGTACATATTGTCGTCTGTACAGGCAGCATGTAAATCGTTACCAGGAACATGCAGGGTAGCCTCTACCTTTTGGATAAGTTTTTCTACACTCATGGTCACCTTGACATCAATAACATGATCAAAGTGGTTGCTAATTCGTCCTAGTTTGCTTGTGACATAATCGCGTAATGCAGGAGTTACTTCTAAATGATGACCAGTTAATTGTAAATTCATGACTTGCTCCTTTTTAAGATATTCTCAAAGTTTGAATTTCTTAAAACCTACTGTGTGTGAAAAATAATTAGCACCTTAGATTTAAGACTTTAAAACTTTTCGAACAATTTCAGTTTACTACTTTAATTCACCTCTGTGGCATGCGAATAGAGAATTTTTTCTGCTTCTTTTGTTGGAATTGCGATGAGTACTTTCAGTTAGCTACTATCGTAATAATTAAAGAGATTTTCTTAAGCTAGCTGGCGCAATGTTGAGTGACTCACGATATTTTGCAATGGTGCGGCGTGCAACAACGATTCCTTGTTTGGCTAATAAGTCGGTAATTTGACTATCTGAATAAGGTTTTTTAGGATTTTCTTGATCCACTAATTGCTTAATCAGCGCACGAATTGCAGTGGCGGAACAAGTACCGCCAGTATCAGTTGCCACGGAGCTACCAAAGAAATATTTCAGTTCAAAAATACCGCGTGGCGTCAGCATGTATTTGTTGTTAGTGACGCGCGAAATTGTCGACTCATGTAACTCAAGCTCTTCAGCAATTTCACGCAAGACTAAAGGTTTCATCGCCACTTCGCCGTATTCCAAGAAATTGCGTTGGCGGTCAGTAATAGCTTGCGATACACGTAAAATAGTTGAGAAACGCTGCTGAATGTTTTTAATCATCCATTTGGCTTCTTGCATCTGGCTTTGTAGATATTGGCTAGAACTGTCGCGGTTACGTTTCAAAATGCCCGCGTAAAGCTGGTTGATTTTAAGTTTAGGAATCACCGCATCGTTCAGGCTGGCAATCCAAATGCCTTTTACTTTTTTGATAATCACTTCGTGCTGAATGTAGTGCTCAGAACCAATAATGCTGAAGGCGCTACCTGGTCGAGGGTTTAAGTTGGTAATGACTTGCTGCACACATTTTAAAGTGGCTTCATCGCAACCCAGCTCTTTACGCAATTTGCCAAAGTCACGTGCGCCAAGGGCTACCAAATAGTGTTTTGCCATCAATTTGGCTAACTCTAAGTGCGGTGTAAATTTTGGCAGCAGTTCAAGCTGTAGCAGCAGACACTCGCTTAAATTACGTGCGCCTAC
>JANLZY010000129.1:0-5219 GCA_031359365.1 Methylotenera sp.
TCAAGGTATTAGTTCAACTTTATAGTAAGTTCATCAAATCTAATTGTTAAGATTTGTAAAGAATGAAAGTAGGGGGAACCGTATTTGAATTACATTGGCTGCCGCTTGAATAGGTTTTGGTTTCATTTGTCGACTAAACAATGGTTGTTGAATTTAATAAAAAATTGTAGTTAATTCAATACACTACAATTTTTTAAGCAAATTTAAGGTGGCTTGATTGGCTAATATTGTGGTGAGTGCTTTTTTGTTGTGCAAAGATGTTGGTGAATGGCGGTACTATTAACGTGTTATTTAGGTGTTATATAAACGGTAAATTTCTATTTTTGGTATACTGTTAACCCAGTATTTAAAACGTACTTGGGGTGTTAGCTCAGCTGGTAGAGCAGCGGACTCTTAATCCGTTTGTCGCGAGTTCGATCCTCGCACGCCCTACCAATTATTATTAAAAACATAAAAACCAGTTTAGCGCTGGTTTTTTATTGCCCGTAGGTTTTGAGTTAAAGGGGTGATTTAACTTTTGGTCAAAAGTCTTTCAAATTCATCTGGGGGAACGGGTCTGGAGAATAGGTAGCCTTGTGCGTAATCACAATTGGCGGCAATAAGCAGATCTCTTTGCTCTATTGTTTCAACGCCTTCTGCGATGACTTTGATGCCTAGTTTGTGTGCCATGACGATGATAGCCTCACAAAGCGCCATGTCTGATGACGTGGGCGACAGGTTACGTGTAAATGATTGGTCTATTTTAAGATAATCGATGTCAAATTTCTTGAGATAGGATAGCGATGAGTAACCAGTGCCAAAGTCATCCAGTGCAACTTGAACGCCAGCATCACGAAATGCAAGCAGCTTGTTGGTAATTAAGTCGCTGGCATCCATCAGCATACCTTCTGTAATTTCCACAACGATACTTTGGCCTGATAAGCCTAGTTGTTTAAGCTGATCTGGCCATGTGGCATATTTTAAAGTGTCATCACGGAATTGCACAGGTGACTTATTGATGCTTATTTGAAACTCACGATGGTAGGTTGTGCGCCAGTAATTTGCTTGCTTTACGGCTTCATGAAACACCCATTCACCAATGCTATTGATTAAGCCAGTTTCCTCTGCAATCGGGATAAATTCAGCTGGACTAATCTGGCCTCGTGTTGGGTGTTGCCAGCGAATTAATGCTTCAGCTTTATGAATGGAGTTGTTAGCAAGCGCTATGATTGGCTGGTAATAAAGCCTAAGCTGGCCTGCCTCTTGCGCATCACGTAACTCATTAGTGAGCCGCATACGCTTTTGGGTGGATTTCTGCATGGTTGGAGTAAAGTAATGGTAACGATTACGCCCCATTTGTTTAGCTGCGTACATGGCTTGGTCGGCGCTTGTTAGAAGCGTTTCATTGGTGACGGCATCGCCAGGGTAAAGTGCGATGCCGACGCTAGCAGAAATATAGGCGATTTCATTGCCAAGATGAAAGGCTTTGGCCATTTGATCTAGAATGTCTTGAACCATGCGTTCCACAATGCTGAGGTCATCTAACTGGCCTAGAATGACGGTGAACTCGTCTCCACCAAGACGCGATAGTGTGTCGGTTTCACGTACACACTGATTTAAGCGTTTGGCGGCTTCTTTGAGCAGTGCGTCGCCCATATCATGACCAAAGTTGTCATTAATCTCTTTGAATCGGTCTAAGTCGATAAACAGTAGTGCTAGCTGTAAATTGTGTCGATAGGTTTTTTTGATTTCCTGATTAAGACGGTCATGAAACATCTGACGGTTAGGTAATCCAGTTAAAAAATCAAAATTAGCCTGTTTCCAAATGAGCTGTTCGGCTTCAGTTTTTTGTGTAATATCGGTAAACATGGCTATACGACGTTGCACAAAGCCATCTTCGTTATACACGGTATTAATCATCATTCGCTTAGGATAGATTTCGTTATTTTTTCGTCTATCCCATATATCACCTTGCCATTGGCCAGTTGTGTCTATTTCATGCCACATTATTTTGAAAAATGTTGCATCATGACGACCAGAACTTAACATTCTTGGATTTCTACCAATCACTTCATCAAGGCTGTAACCAGTGATTTTTGTGAAAGCCGGATTGATGGCAATAATCGCGTTATTGGCATCGGTAATGAGAATGCCTTCGCTGCTGGTGTCGTAAACGGAGGCCGCAATTCTGAGCGATTCTTCACCAGCCATGCGCTGCATTTCTCTATCGAAGTTATCCAGCGCGAAAGAAATATCTTTAGACATATTTTCTAACAGGGAGATGGCTTCTAAATCAAACGCATTCACATATTCATGGCAAACAGTCAGTACAGCAAATTTTTTGCCGTTACGCTGTATTGGGAATGCGGCCGCTGATGCCCAGCCAATCGCCATGGCATTATGCACCCATGGCGCAGTCATCGGATTGTTCATGAAGTCGTTAACAATGATAGGCCTGTTTTCCCGTAGTGCTGTGCCAGTGGTGCTTCTGCCTTCAAGCACATCTGCTCTTGAGGATACTTTTATATTGTCTAAGTGCCTTGTCGCATCACCATAGCTCGCAACGGGTAAAATCACGTCACCAGTAATGTCTAGCTGGCCCACCCAAGCGATTTTCATGCCGCCAAACTCAACGGCACAGCGGCAGACTAGTGGAAACAGCTCAGACTGCTGCTCCATGCGCACAATGGCCAGATTGATCTCACTGATTGCCTTATACAACATGGATAGGCGTTTAATTCTGTCGTCAGCCTGTTTGCGCTCAGTAATGTCGGTAATAAAACCATGCCAAAGGATGCTGCCATCTTGCATTTTTTCAGGTTGCGATTCGCCTCGTCGCCATCGCACACCTAGTTCTGGCAACACTACTCGAAACTCATATTGCCATAACAATAAGGTACGGGCTGATTCTTGAATGGAGCCTACGACATTATGATAATCTTCGGGGTGAATAGTTGAGAATGCGGCTGTAGCATCTTCTCTAGCTTGTTGTTGTGAAATTCCGAACATGTCTTGTATGGCTTCACTGGCATAGGGAAAGCAGGATCTGCCATCTGGGTACAATTTGAATTGATAAATAACCCCTGGCACGCGTTGGGATATTTTGTTGAAAAGTGTATTTTTTTGTAATAACAATGATTCTGCTGATTTGACTTTATCAATGACGAGGGCAATTAATATACCAACAATCGTTAACGCCAGCATGTACAACCAAAAGTTAAGCAAGCCAACAGGCACTTGATTATTTGTCGCGCCGCCCACAGCAAGCACCATACCTAACAACATCTGTATGGCTGTCATCACTAGTACAAGTAATGCGCCGTGACGGCCGAAGCGCACCGCAGCCCATGTCACAAATAGGAATACCCAGTAACCTCTAGCGGTAATGCCGAAAACACCCTGAAACCAGCCTAGAAAAATCACTTGACCAGCAAAGAATGAGAGTCCAAAGCAAGTAATGGCCTCTGTGATACGCTCACGTTTTATCCAGTCGAATGGTCTGTGACGCCACACCAAAATCAGCGGTGTTACAAGTAATATGCCTAATATATCGCCTTGCCACCAATTTATAAAGTTATGCCAAGCTACAGACTCTGTAATCATGCCATTAAGCACTAGTGTGCTTACGCCAATTGAGGCACTCACCACGGAGCCCAGAGCACCTGCTGCAGAAAGCCATAAAAAATCATGCGGTTGCTGAAGCGTCGATTTGAATCGCTGTATATGTGACAATATCCAGAAGCAGCTAAGTGCCTCCAATGAATTGCCAAAAGCAAACACCATGGAAATGCCAATAGCGCTGCCCTGCATGATATTGCCTGTAAGCGCGCCTATGAAAACGCTAGGCCAGTATTTTTTCTTGCCGAGTATAAGTGCAGCCAACGCTAAACCGCTAGACGGCCAAACCATAGAAACAACGCCATTGGTCGAGAAGTACCCCAATGCAATTTTAGCGAGTAACGCATAGGCTAATGCAATGCCAAGCAGTAATGGTAGGTCAGACCAACGATAAATCTGTTTTAGTTTGTAACTTAGTGCCACTTTTTATACTCAACGTAAGTTTAATCTTCTATGTTTATCTAAATTCCATCAAGAGCTGAGTGCATATCGCCATTAAGATGCGGGCAAATTTTTATGCGGCTATATTGCGGGAGAGTTGATTGAAAACGTTTTACTTGGTTGGTATATTATGCGGGGCTGAGTTCATTTTAAAGTTGAAATAAAACATAGAAAACATGGTTAGATCAGTACATGATAGTCATTGATTTACTCATCACTTTTCTATATTTCTTCAACCGAATTCTTAATAATCTCTGCCAAGCGTCTAATACCTGGCCCTGCGAAATCTGGGTTGGCTATCACTAGATAAAGTGGAATCTCTTTAGTACCGCCTTCAAGTAGTGGCAGCGGTTTAAGTAATCCTGTTTCAAGCTCTTGTCTGATATGCTCTTCGGGTAGCCATGCAAAGCCATAGCCCATCGACACGGCTTGGATAGAGGTAGCGATTTGGCTGACTGTCCAGCGCTGATCGACATCAACAATTGCAGGGCGTTGCCCGCGATTTTTACCTGAGTCCCTTACTACTAAGTGGCGATAGGCTCTAAGATCTTTATAGGTGAGCGTATGGCCTAGATGATGAAGTGGATGGTCGGCATGGGCGACGGCCATTATTTTAATGCGGGTCAGCAGGTTCCCTAAAAAGCCTGGAGGTAGTTGCGGAGAGATGGCAATATCAGCCTCACCTTTGAGTAAGGCTTCAGAAGTGCCGCCTATCACCGACTCAATAAGCTCCACACGCGTGTGCGGACTTTCTAAGCCAAATTTCTGCATGCAGCTTAATAATAATTGTGGCGGTAAGAGTATCTCTGCTGCAATATTAATATTGGCTTCCCAGCCTGCAGATAAGGCATGTGCAGCTTGTTCAAGTTCGTTGGCTTCATTGACCAGTGATAATGCGCGGCGATAAAGCATTTGACCTGTAGGTGTGAGTATGGCTTTGCGGCCTTGAATCTCAAACACTTTAACGCCAAGCATTGATTCAATTTTTTGTACGGCATAGGTGACGGCCGATTGGCTTTTATACATCATTTCCGCTGCTTGCGCATAACCGCCAGCATCTACGATGCTAATCAAAGTGCGCCATTGTTCTAACGTGATATTGGGCGTCATTTAAGTTAACCTATCTAATCAACTGATAATTTATAGCAGATTATTATACTTTTATATCTTATTGTTAAAGT
>JANLZY010000207.1:0-5118 GCA_031359365.1 Methylotenera sp.
GACTTGCAACGCAAACAAATTCGCGAACAACCACTTTCCGATTTAATCGATCTAGATGCATCCGACACCAGTATTGATGATTTTTTTGACAAGAGCGGCCATTGGCTAGATAAACCACAAACGCTAGACATGCCTGAAAATGCGCTGGAACAAAAACAGTTTCTCAGCATTCTGAGCAGCTGTATGGACAAACTGCCAGCTAAATTAGCCGCCATTTTTATGATGCGAGATGTGCACGAAGTAGATAATGAAAATATCTGTAAGGAACTTGATATTACCGCGACCAATGCTTGGGTGATGTTGTATAGAGCTCGAATGGGGTTAAGAAAATGTCTGGAAATAAATTGGATCGCTGGTTAGTAATATGGATACCGTAAAATGAAATTAATGCTTACATGTAAACAAGCCAGCCAGATTATCTCGCAGTCATTAGATAACCCGTTGTCACGGTCAGACCGCATTAAACTGAAGTTTCATCTATTTATTTGTAATGCTTGCACTCGCTTTAATCAGCAATTACATTTAATTAAAACTGCAGTTCAGCGAATGAAACTTGAAACTGAAAATGACACTACTATACAACTTACTGTAGAGGCAAAAGCCCGAATTAATCAGGCAATTGATTCTAAGCAACATTAAACGCTAACTTTAAGTTTTATCATTTAATTTTTTAAAGGATTTATCATGAACAACACACAAAAAACCATCGCTCTTGCATTAAGTGGCGCATTCGCATTATCAATCGCAACCAGCTCAATGGCTGCCGCACAAAACCCGTTTGCAGCGAAATCACTATCATCTGGCTATCAAGTAGCTGATGCCGATACCAAAATGAAAGACGGTAAATGCAGCACTGGTAAATGTGGCGCAAACAAAAAAGCTGCCATGAAAAAAGCTGAAGCTGAAAAAACAAAAGAAGGTTCATGCAGTGCTGACAAAATGAAAGACGGCAACTGTAGTGCCGAAATGAAAGCTTCTGCAGCAAAAGCACATGAAGGCTCTTGCAGCGCAGACAAAATGAAAGATGGCAATTGCAGTGCCGAGATGAAAAACAAAGCTAAATAATATTGATGAGTAATCTGATGAAACATCACTGTTTTAGCAGTTAATATAGTTATGTTTAATCAGACCGACAGCAAAATTAACGGCGTGGGTTTGGGGCTAAAGCGTGAGCTTATCCCTCAAATCCAAGCCGCCTTTGGCGACAACACTATTGCCAATCTGAATTTCGTTGAAATTGCGCCAGAAAACTGGATAGATATTGGCGGTAAAGCTGCAAAACAACTTGATTGGTTTGCAGAACGCTACCCAATTGCTTGCCATGGCTTATGCCTTTCACTGGGCGGTCTAGCGCCACTTGATACAAACTTCTTAAACCAAGTGAAGCAATTTCTACAACAATACCAAATTCCACTTTATACCGAACATTTAAGCTATTCAACCGATGGCTACAAAGGTCAACAAGGCTACCTATATGACTTGCTGCCAATACCATTTACTGAAGAAGCAGTGCATTATGTCGCTAAACGCATACGCCAAACTCAGGATATTCTCGGCCAGCGCATCGCGATAGAAAATGCTTCTTTTTATGTACAAGCACCTATCTCCAGCATGGACGAGCTAACCTTCATCAAAGCTGTATTGACTGAGGCTGACTGCTTATTACACTTAGACATCAATAATATTTACGTGAATAGCGTTAATTTTGGCCATGTTCTGAGTGATGGTCTAGCGCATGATCCAATAAAAATCGCGCATCAATTTCTACGAGGTATTCCAGGTGAACGTATCGCTTACGCGCACATGGCGGGGCATTATCAACAAGCGCCAGATTTACTGATTGATACCCATGGCGCAGATGTAATAGACCCCGTATGGGCGCTACTTGAAGAAGCTTACCGACTATTTGGCGCATTCACCACCTGCTTAGAGCGTGACAACAATATTCCGCCCTTGCCCGTATTGATGCATGAAGTTAATAAAATTGCTGATTTTCAGCAGCATGCTAAATCATAACTAAATATGACTAAAGATCTGCCTAATTTTCAGCTGTACCAGCAAGCGTTCACTGCGCATATACGCGACCCGCACAATCAATCTAGACCTAAAAATGTAAAAGCCAAGGGTATGGATGTGTACAAAGAGATTGTATTCAACAATCTCTTTGAATCAGTATCTGCTTGCTTTCCAGTAGCACAAAAGGTTATCGGCAAGCGGGCGTGGCTCAAATTAGTCCGCGGTTTCTTTCGTGAGCACTCTTCATCGACGCCTATTTTTAGAAAGATTCCTGAAGAGTTTCTAGCCTACTTATATAACATTAATACACTTGCACCAGATAGTTTCCCACCTTACCTAACAAGCCTTTGTCATTACGAATGGGTTGAGTTACTAGTTTCAACCATGGCGGATGAAGCAGATAAACGTGATATCAATGCAATTGGTGATTTACGCATGAATCACCCAGCATTAGTGCACACGATGCAGTTACTTAATTATGAATATGCGGTGCAAAAAATATCACCACGTTACAAACCTAAAGAAAAAGTTCATACACAACTTTTGGTTTATAGAAATGCAAAGTTTGAAGTGAAATTTATAGAACTCAATAACGTTACTTATAGGTTAATTGAAATTCTGAAACAAAAAAAAGTGAGCTGTGAGCAAGCACTTACTACACTTGCGAAAGAGATAAATCAACCACAAACTGAAAGTATCATTCAGTTCGGGTTAGCTATATTAGAAGACTTGAGAAGCCAAGGCGTGATTCTGGGCGTGTACTGAAATTTACACCAAGCTAGAAATTTAGAACCTGATTAATCAAAACTCACTTGCTGCAACTGCCGTTCTTCCAGAGTGACCAGCAAGTCTTTTTGCGCATTTTGCCCCATATCCCACCACGCTTTAATTTCATCAATAGTGCGGTAGCAGCCATGACAGAAACCACTCTCATCATTCATTGCACAAACACCAATGCATGGGGATTTAACTTCTGTTTGTATATTTTCAGACATAAAATTAACGCTCTTCTGTAGGTGATTAACTTAATACGCCATGGCATTGTTTATATTTTTTGCCAGAGCCGCATGGACATGGATCATTACGGCCAACTTTTACACCATCTCGTATAACTGGCTGACCACTGGCTAACAGAGCTTCAGAATTATCTGGATTCGCTAATGCTTCATCATAATCAGCATGTTGATAATGCACATTTTCTAGTTCCACTGGTTTTTCAACCGCTTCAACATCTGCCTCAGTTTTTACTTGAACGAGCATAGTCACTTTGGTAACTTCGCTTTTCACTGTATTCAGCAAGCCTTCAAACAACTCAAACGCTTCACGTTTATATTCTTGCTTAGGATTTTTTTGTGCGTATGAACGCAAATGAATACCTTGGCGTAAATGGTCTAGCGCAGCCAAGTGTTCACGCCAATGGTTATCTAAGCTTTGTAACATGACAGAACGCTCAAACTGACGCATCACATCTGGGCTGGCTTGTTGCTCTTTCTCAACGTAAACACTATTAGCCGTATCAATCACGCGTTCACGCAAGGTTTCCTCATGCAAATCTGGGTTTTCTTCCAACATTTTTTGCAAAGGAATATCTAAATTTGCCTCAGCTTTTAGCTCGCGTTCTAAACTTGGTATATCCCATTGTTCTTCAACGCTGTTTGGTGGAATATGCGTTGCAATCATGCTGGTAAGGACATCTTCACGCATTGCCTTAATGGTATCTGCAACGTCAGCAGCTTCTAACAACTCATTGCGTTGCTCGTAAATCACTTTACGCTGATCATTTGCCACATCATCGTATTCAAGCAATTGTTTACGGATATCAAAGTTGCGACCTTCAACTTTACGCTGCGCATTTTCAATTGCACGCGTCACCCATGGATGCTCAATTGCCTCACCATCAGGCATATTCAATTTTTCCATAATCGCAGATACACGGTCAGATGCGAAAATACGTAGTAACTGATCTTCTAGTGATAGATAGAAACGACTTGAACCAGCGTCACCCTGACGACCAGAACGACCGCGTAACTGATTATCTACACGACGTGACTCATGGCGCTCAGTACCGGCAATATGCAAGCCGCCAGCGGCCAATACAGCATCGTGGCGTTGTTGCCATTCAGCTTTAAGTGTCGTAATTCTAATTTCTTTCTCAGCATCGCTGAGTGCGGCATCGTGCTTAACTGCTTCAATATCAGTCTCAGGATTTCCGCCTAAAACAATATCTGTACCGCGGCCAGCCATATTGGTAGCAATGGTAATTACACCAGCGCGACCCGCTTGGGCAATAATATGCGCCTCACGCTCATGCTGTTTCGCGTTTAAAACTTGGTGTTCTAATTTTTCAGCATTCAATAACTTAGAAATCAGTTCTGAGTTTTCAATAGAGGTTGTACCCACCAAGACTGGCTGACCGCGGCTTTGACAGTCTTTAATATCTAAAATGACCGCAGCATATTTTTCATGCGCTGTACGATACACTTTATCCATATTGTCTTTACGCAACATAGGGCGATGCGTTGGAATCACCACTGTTTCTAGCGCATAAATCTGGTTGAATTCATAAGCTTCGGTATCTGCAGTACCGGTCATACCAGAAAGTTTGGTATACATACGGAAGTAGTTTTGGAATGTGATTGAAGCAAGCGTTTGATTTTCTTTTTGAATCTCAACGCCTTCTTTAGCCTCAACAGCTTGATGCAAACCGTCTGACCAGCGACGACCCGGCATCATACGACCATTGATTTCATCCACAATGATAATTTCACCATCGCGGACTACATAATGTTGATCTCTGTGATAAAGGTTGCGAGCACGTAGTGATGCGTATAAATGATGTACTAAGGTAATGTTAGAAGCTTCATACAAACTTGAACCTTCAGCCAGCAAACCAGCTTCTGTCAGTAAGTTCTCAGCATGCTCATGACCTTCTTCAGACATGACCACATTTTGGCCTTTTTCATCAACCCAGAAATCGCCAGCGCCTTCCTCTTCAGTCTGTGCGACTAATTTAGCAGCAACCACATTGATTTGATTATAAAGCGCAATACTGTCATCAGCTTGGCCGGAAATAATCAGCGGTGTACGTGCTTCATCAATTAA
>JANLZY010000232.1:0-9461 GCA_031359365.1 Methylotenera sp.
TGTTAGGTGATCCTACTAAAGCAAAAGAAAAGTTAGGTTGGACTCCAAGAACTAGCTTTCAAGAGTTGGTTTCAGAAATGGTGAGAGAAGACTTGAAAAGCGCAGAACGTGACGAGTTAGTGAAAGAAAATGGTTACTCGGCCTATGATTATCATGAGTAACTTCAAGCAAATGCTCGAATTTTATTTGATGAAAATACTATCAAAATGAATCTACCTGAAAGAGTTGTTTCTTTGCAAGAACTAATCACTAATAGCAATGTGCGCTTTGGTACTAGTGGCGCACGTGGTTTAGTTGTCGACATGACAGAAGATGTCTGTTTTGCTTATACATTAGCTTTTTTAGAAACAATACATATTGAGCCTCTAAGCAGCGTGGCATTGGCGATTGATTTGCGCCCAAGTAGTCCTCGCATAGCCTCAGTTTGTGCAGCTGCAATTGAATATGCTGGATTTACAGTTGATTTTTGTGGTGATATTCCAACACCTGCATTGGCTTTTTATGCGCAGCAACAGGGTATTCCTGCCATGATGATTACCGGTAGTCATATTCCTTTTGACAGAAATGGCATTAAATTTTACGGCCTTTCAGGTGAAATCACTAAAGACGACGAGGTGAACATTAGTCAGGCCGTCATTCGTTTACCTCAAGTTATTCATACTATTGTTTTGGCTGATGTGCATATGGCCGCTCGTCAAATGTATATTAACCGCTATCTTGATTATTTTGATCCTCAATGCTTGGCGGGAATGCAACTTGGATTTTATGAGCACTCCAGCGTCGCACGTGATTTGTTGCGAGAGATTCTCGAAGCGCTTGGCGCTGAAGTTACATCGCTAAATAGAACGAATGAATTTATGCCTATTGATACCGAGGCAGTAGCAGAGGTCGATATAAAACGAGCGCATAAATGGGCGAGCGAACATACATTTGACGCCATCATTTCTACTGACGGTGATGCAGATCGGCCTCTTATTGCCGATGAACAAGGGCGATGGATGCGTGGTGACATTGTTGGACTGTTAAGTGCACATTTTCTTGGTGCTAAAGTAGTTGCCACTCCAATAAGTTGTAATACTGCCATTGAGACATGTGGTTTTTTCTCAAAAGTCATTAGAACTCGGATTGGCTCTCCTTATGTGATAGCAGGGATGGAGCAATTGCGTGAGTCTGGTTCAATTAGCATTGTAGGTTTTGAGGCCAATGGCGGCTTTTTACTTGGATCTAGTATGGTTAAAGATGGGCGAGTAATGGCACCGTTGAATACTCGAGATGCTGTATTGCCAATACTCTC
Source organism: Methylotenera sp. (assembly GCA_031359365.1). Lineage (GTDB taxonomy): Bacteria > Pseudomonadota > Gammaproteobacteria > Burkholderiales > Methylophilaceae > Methylotenera. The sequence continues at coordinate 1,295 of JANLZY010000232.1, forward strand.
TGTTCTTTCTATGGTGAAAGACAAGGGGTACAAGCTTTCAGAGCTATCGCAGGAGCTGCCCAATAGATTCACCGCGAGCGATAGATTGCAGTTATTCCCTTCTGATGTTTCACGTCAGTTGTTGTTAGAGCTTGCGGCTTCGACCACTGCTATTAATCGTTTACTTAAGACATTTGGTGGGAACGTCACTGAGTTAGATGAGACTGATGGGCTTCGTATTACGTTTGATAATGGCGAAATCGTACATTTTAGACCCTCTGGCAATGCGCCTGAGCTGCGTTGTTATGCTGAAGCAGAAAATGCGATACGTGCTGAGTATCTTGCGCGCACAGCACTCAAGCTCATACGGAAAAAAGCTGTCATTTAGGCTGGTAATTAACAGATTTTTTGAGATATTAATATGCAATTAGACGCTAAAATTTATATCGCAGGCCATCGTGGCATGGTGGGTTCTGCTATTTTAAGAAACCTAGAAGCTAAGGGATACAGCAATATTCTCACGCGCACTAGTCAAGAACTGGATTTGTTAGATCAAAACTTAGTATTTTCTTTTTTGCAAGAAGAGCAGCCAGACTATATTTTTCTAGCAGCAGCAAAGGTTGGCGGCATATACGCGAACAATACTTACCGTGCTGATTTCATCTACCAAAATTTAGCCATCGAATCGAATTTGATTCATGGCGCGCATTTGGCAGGCGTAAAGCGCTTGTGCTTCTTAGGCTCTAGTTGCATCTATCCGCGTGACTGCCCTCAGCCAATTAAAGAAGAGTACTTATTAACAGGCCCTTTAGAGCAAACCAACGAGCCTTATGCAATTGCTAAGATAGCTGGCATCAAACTTTGTGAAAGCTACAACCAGCAATACGGGCATCAGTTTGTTGCAGTGATGCCTACCAATCTTTATGGGCCAAACGATAATTATGATTTAGCGAATAGCCACGTTCTTCCAGCTTTGCTAAGAAAAGCGCATGAAGCCAAAGAGCGCGGCGATGCAGATTTGGTGATTTGGGGCACAGGCACGCCTAAACGTGAGTTTCTGTATGTGGATGATATGGCCGCAGCTTGTGTTTTCTTAATGGAAAATGACATTAATGAAGGTTTGTTCAATGTTGGGACTGGAACAGACGTTACGATTCGTGAGTTGGCCGAAACTGTGATGGAGGTTGTGGGGTTTAAGGGTGGCATTGTATTTGATGCAACTAAGCCTGATGGAACGCCACGCAAGCTGCTTGATGTGAGTCGACTGAAAGACATTGGATGGCAGTCTAAGGTTAGCTTAAAAGAAGGGATTGCGCTGACTTATGCAGAAGCTCCCTTTAGAAATCAGGGTGTGTAATGTTAACTACCAATTATTCTAAGCATGCTTGGGGAGTTTCTTAATGAATACCCTCTCTCAATCAAACTCTTTCATCTCAAAAGCCCGCGAGATACACGCACATTTTTCTGCAAATAACAGTCTATGGTTGATGTTTGCAGGGTTGGCACTCATGTTTACACCCACACTTTGGAGCCTTATTGCGGGTAATGGTCTTTGGACTGATGATGAGCATTCTCATGGCCCCATCATTTTAAGCATCTCACTTTGGCTACTCTGGACTCGGTGGAACGAAACCCCAGGTTTAGAGCGTTATAAACCTGCACCAGCATTGGCATGGGCCTGTTTTTTGATTGCTGGAGCCTTATACATTCCTGGTAGAGCGCTAGATATCATTTATTTTGAAACAGGCGCGTTTGTTTGGGTATTGACGGGGATAGTACTGATGTCTGGCGGCGTAGGCTTACTTAATAAGCTAAAGTTTCCCTTATTCTTCATGATTTTTATGATTCCATTGCCAAACTCGCTGGTAGGTCCTATTACTGGCGCAATGAAATTAGCTGTTTCAACTGTTACTGTGAATGCACTTTCATGGGCAGGATTGCCAGTTGCGCAGAGTGGTGTTGTCATTTATTTAGGGCATTATCAGCTACTGGTTGCCGATGCATGTGCTGGCATGCGTACTCTTTTCATGCTTGAAGCGTTGGGAGTTTTATACCTTAATCTAGTGCGCCATCACTCAATATTGCGCAATATTGCGCTACCAATTCTAATTATTCCGATCTCTTTTACAGCTAACGTGATTCGTGTGATTGTTTTATCGCTCATTACCTACTACTGGGGCAACGCAGCTGGTCAAGGCTTCTTGCACGGTTTTGCTGGAATGGTATTGTTTGCCGCTGGCTTGCTGATGATGCTCGCTACGGACTCACTATTGCGCCTTATTAGCAGGAGGTTCCATGGCAGTTGAGATGAGTATTAACGCAAGTCATAAACCAAATATGCAGCATTGGCTAGCGGTACTTTTTATGGCGAGTTGTGTTGCTTTTGCATTTTGGTTAACGCCTCATACGACTTGGTTTGAGCATATCGGTAGCCCGCAGTTTGAGAATGTTGTGCCTAAACAGTTTGGTGATTGGGTTGAAGTTACCGATGTAGTGGGCAGCGCAATTGTCGACCCAGAACAACAAGATGCGCTGAATAACCTCTATACACAAATAGTTGGCCGTACCTATTTGCATAAGCCAAGCGGGAGGCAAGTGATGCTTTCGGTTGCTTATGGGGATAATCAAACTTTCTCTAAGCAATTACATCGCCCGGAGTCTTGTTACTCATCTCAAGGTTTTACGATTGATAATTTGCACGAAGAAGAGTTAAAGACATCAAGTTTCCCCATTAGCGTAAGGCGTATGACAGCGTCGCGGAGTACTACATTAGAGCAAGTGACTTATTTCATTCGTATTGGCGACAAAGTCATTAGTGGCCCACCAAGTGCGCTCAATTATGCACGCATGGGAATGGGGCTTAAAGGCTATATAGCCGATGGTTTGTTGTTTCGAGTTTCTGAAGTGTCGGATGATGCGAAGCTATCAAATCAACTTAATGATCGGTTTATTAACGACTTGCTCAAAGTTACTAATCCTGATCAGCGAGCAATGTTAATAGGGCAACAGTAGTCCTTAATATGTCTAAAGCTTTATCCATTCTTTATCTGGGCCCAATTAGCGGTACATGTCTGGACCGAGCTAATGCGTTAAGGCGACTTGGTCATCAAGTTGAGCATCTAGATTTGCGTCTACTTTTGCCTAAAACTCAATGGGTAGATCGGATCACCTGGCGCTTGGGGGGTAATCTGCTAGCGCCATTACTTATGCGCGGACTAGCAAATAAACTGAACGGCAAGCACTTTGATTTATGTTATGTAGATGGTGGCGAGTGGGTCACGCCCAAAGTCATTACATTAATTCGTAGTTATGCCGAAAAAGTCATTAACTATAATATTGATGACCCTCTCGGACCTAGAGACGGCGGGCGTTTTAGGGCTTATCGGCAAGCTTTGCCAGATTACGATCTTAACGTAGTTGTAAGGCAGGAGAATGTTACAGAAGCTTACGAGCTTGGTGCAAAAAAAGTTATGCGTGTTTACAGAAGTGCTGACGAGGTTTCCCATGCGCCTAGAATACTTACAGAGGAGGATCATCGAATATGGGATTCTAAGGTGCTGTTTCTTGGTACGTGGTTTCCTGAGCGTGGACCATTACTACTAGATTTGATCTTGCGTGGCGTACCGTTAACCATTCGCGGCTCTAATTGGCACAAGGCACCAGAATGGTCACATCTTAAAAAACACTGGAAAGGCTGTTCGATTGTTGGTGACGATTATGCTAAGGCCATTCAGTGTGCGAAGGTTAATTTAGGGTTACTGTCAAAAGAAAACCGGGATTTGCACACCACTCGTTCACTCGAAATTCCTGCTTTAAGTGGGTTGTTATGTGCGGAGCGTACACCTGAGCATCTGAATATGTATGCTGAGGGACAAGAAGCACTATTTTGGAGTGATGCTAAAGAGTGTGCTGCAATGTGCCAGTTTGCACTTCAGGATGAAACTAGACGTCAAGGGATTTCTAAAGCTGGTCATCAGCGTATAAGGAAGAACGGCCACTATAATGAAATTGTTCTTTCCAACATCCTTATTTCTGCTGGCGTATCAGCATGATAAAGAGAGTTATAGCTGGCATAGGTGCAAACTCTTTTGGTATGGCAATTACCATTGGTATTCAACTGGTATCGCTACCAATGTTTTTACACTATTGGGACACCTCAACCTATGGCATGTGGCTAATGCTGTCAGCTATTCCAGCTTACCTTTCTATGGCCGATGTGGGTATGGTGACAGCTGCAGGTAATAAGATGACTATGGCTATGGCGAGAGGTGATGTTTCTGAAGCTAATAGGATATTTCAAAGTGCGCTAATGTTTATGAGTGTAGTTTGCTTTATCCTCGCATTAATCTCTGTACCACTTATTCTTTGGGCGCCTTTACCTGCATTGCATACCTTTGACCAGCGCGTAGCACTTTCAGCACTTTGTATAGGCGTACTCTTGGCGTTGTTCGGGGGGTTATCTGAGGCAGTATTTAAATCAACCAAGCAGTATGCCTTAGGCACCATGCTAGGAAATTGTGTACGTTTAGGTGAGTGGGTTGGATTTATGGTTGGTCTTGTAACTATAGGAAGCTTTGCCGCTGTAGCATTATGTGGACTTGCAGTTCGGTTGATTGGTACTTTGGTAGGCGTTATGCTGACAGGGCGAGGTAAGTATGGACTTATTTGGGGAGTTAAAGTAGCAGATAGCGGTGAAATTCGCACAATGATTAAACCAGCTGTTTCCTTTATGGCTTTTCCTTTAGCAAATGCATTGAGCTTTCAAGGATTAACGCTCTTAGTTGGCGCGCTTTTCGGACCAATTGCAGTAGCGTTATTCAATACTTATCGCACCATTGCCCGTGTTGCCGTACAGGTTACTGCAGTATTCAGTCATGCGTTATGGCCTGAGTTCTCACGTTTATTTGGACAAGAGGCATTTGGTGCTATCAAACAGTTATTTATTCGCTCATTTTGGTTGAACGCAGCACAGGCATTGCTTTTAAGTTTAACTTTGTATTTCATATCTCCATGGATGCTACAAGCTTGGACTCACGGAACAATCAACTTTGATCCTTCATTGATGCTTTTAATGTTGCTCTATGCGGCTATTGGAGGTATTTGGCACGTCCCACGAGTATTGCTTATGGCCACAAATCAGCATGTTAGTTTGGCTTATTGGACGCTTGCGGCTGGAGGGTTATCTATTATGTTGGCATGGGTGCTAAGTGCTCTCTTGCAATTAAACGGTACAGTACTTGCCATGTTGATAAGTGAGCTTTTTATTGCTATTGCATGTTCATGGCTGGCTTATGCTGCAATGAGTAACTCATCCAATAACCATCAAAATAGAAAGACAATCCTGCAATGAAAGTAGCACTTTCTACTCCAGGTAAGTTTCATACTTTTGATTTGGCTAGAGAGTTATATTCGCGTGGAGCATTAGCATCTGTATTTACCGGATATCCAAGCTTTAAGTTGAAAAATGAAAATGTGCCTGTGGAGTTGATACACACGTTTCCGTGGATGAATGTGCCTTATTTGGCTTTTCCATGGAAGCAGCATTTGCCAGACTCAATTACTCAACAATGGGAACACCTTAATGCAATTACTTTTAGTCAATGGGCGGAAAGAAACTTGCAAGAATGTGATGTATATGTAGGGCTTTCTGGTACCGCTTTACTTGCGGGTAAAAAAGCTCATCAATTTGGAGCCCGCTTTGTTTGTGATCGCGGATCAGCACATATAAGGCTTCAAGATCAGTTATTGCGAGAAGAGCATGACAGTTGGGGAGTGCCATTTTTGGGAATAGATCCTCGAACTATTGAGCGCGAAGAGTTGGAGTACGCCGAAGCTGATTGCATTACAGTACCTTCAACTTTTGCCTTTCGGTCATTTGTTCAGCAAGGTGTTCCAGCTGAAAAGTTACGAATACTACCTTATGGGGTTAATGTAACACGCTTTCAGCCAGTAGCTGATCCTGAGCTTAGTCGGTTCGATATTTTATTTGTAGGTGCTATGAGTCTTCAGAAAGGGATTCAGTATCTTGTTCAGGCGTATCAAAAAGTCAACCATCCTGCTAAGTCGCTCACCTTTGTAGGGAACCCTTCAAAAGTGCTAATTGCATTATTAAAGTTGCGAGGGTTATGGCCTGCTGACGCAAGAGTATTAGGACACATGCCGCAACCAGAACTTAAAAACATCATGAGCCGAAGTCATGTATTGGTTTTGCCTAGTATTCAAGATGGTTTCGGTATGGTGATGGCGCAAGCAATGGCATGCGGTTGTCCTGTAATTGCTAGCCGAAACACTGGTAGTGAAGATTTATTTACAGATGGTGAGGAAGGCTATACCGTACCAATACGTGACATAACCGCGCTTACAGAAAAACTGCAACATCTCGCTGATTACCCAGATAAAAGACATGACATGGGTCAAAAAGCGCTCGTCATGGTAAAAAGCCTCGGCGGTTGGAGTAGTTATGGTGAAAAAGCGATGGAGATTTATGCAGAGGCCTTGAAGAAATGAGCATTTCAAAGTTTATAAACTCTACATTGCTATGGCTTACTGTATTAGCTTTTACTGTGCAATTTATTATTGACTTTTCTACGGTCAATATTGCAACCAGTTGCATTATTCTAACTTCAGTAATAACAACCTTACTTTACTTTCGCTGGAGTAAAGCTTTAGATACTCACCCTTTATCAAGTTTTGCTATTTTTGGATTTTGTGTAACTTCATTGTTTGGAGCTTTAGCTGCTCAGTCAGCATCTTGGGTGGCTGTAAGTGCAAGCCTTTATCAGCCTCTAATTACTTTTTCAATGTTAGCCATTTACCAAGTCATCGCTTTAGTGGCACATGCAATGTACCGAATGATGACATCAACATCATCTACGCAACCAGGATTGTTGCGTTATGGCTTTCAGCGGATTGGAATCTATTCAACACCGACTGTAATTAATCTATGGATTATGGGTGGAATAGGGATATTTTTCCTTTTACTTTCTCAAGTGAATCCAGTGGCTAATGGCCTTAGTTTTTTAGCTTGGGCACCGTTCTTAATTCCAATATATTTGCAACAAATTGGCTCAAGATACTGCAATGCTAAGAGTAACTATTTACTTTTATTAGTCTATGCTGCCTTGATAGCTCTGATGGCAATGGCATTTAATGCACGCGGCATGATGCTTGCTGGAGCTGCAACAGTAAGTTTACTGTTCTTGCTAATTGGTATGCGAAGTAATAAACCAGTGACTGGAGCCATGTTCTTAAAGTTAAGTATTATTGGACTGTTTCTTGCGGTCTTGTCTTGGCCTGCATCCAATATGGTCACAGCTATGGCCATAGCGAGAGCAGCGAAGTTTAAAGTTCCTTTACCTGAGATGGTTACAAAAACCATAGAAAATTTTCTGGATCCTGAAAAGTTAGAAAATTACAATAAAGAAATCATAGCAAGAGAAATACGTTCTTCATACGATGAAAGCTATATTCAAAACCCTATGGTTGCCCGTTTTGTTATTACTAAATTTCATGACAATGCCATCTACTTTGGAAGCAAAATTTCTGAAAAAAATTCTGATGAATTAATTCGGATTACTGAAGATTTTTTTTGGGCAACACTACCTCAACCCCTGCTTGATGGAATGAAAATTGATGTAGATAAAACCAAGATGTATTTTTCAATGGGAGATGTACTTGTTAATCTTTCAGTTGGTATACCTTTAGGTGGAGAAAAAACAGGATCTATTTTTGGACAAGGATGGGCGCTCTTTGGTTATATGTTTCCTGTTATTTATTTTGGGATGTGTTTAGTTTTGTTTGCCGCATTAGATGTATTCTCTATTCAAAATATTTCTGGGAAAGTGGAGCTAGCAGTCATTGGCATGTTAAATACATGGCCAAATTTTCTTTTTGGAATAACTGCCGACTCACTACATCATCTTTTTATCGGAGTGGTGCGAGGGGTTTTACAATCAGTCATACTATACTCGATAGTATTTGCAATCGTTAAGTTACTATCGAAAGTTTTAACTTCATATTCATATCAACGCTCAGAGTTAGCGCCTAAATAATGAATATAGTTTTATTTTCTCACCCAGCATTTATGAATTCGCAAAGCATGCCGCGTTTTGCTCGTATGCTCGAGGAGGCTTATCGCGAGCGCGGTCATCAGGTGGAGGTTTGGTCACCGCAGGCAAAGATGTATGCT
>JANLZY010000312.1:0-2397 GCA_031359365.1 Methylotenera sp.
GACTTGAAAAATGCAAATCCTAAAGCGTCAATTTCAGTAAAATTAGTTGCTGAAACTGGCGTGGGTACGGTTGCGGCTGGCGTTGCTAAAGCTAAATCAGACCATATTGTGATTGCCGGTCATGATGGCGGTACAGGCGCATCACCAATTTCATCAGTGAAACATGCTGGCGGTCCATGGGAAATCGGCCTTGCTGAAACACAGCAAACGCTAGTGCTTAACCAATTGCGCGGCCGCGTTGTGTTGCAGGTCGATGGCCAAATTAAAACAGGTCGTGACGTTGTGATTGGCGCTTTATTAGGTGCAGATGAATTCGGTTTTGCTACAGCGCCGCTAGTGGTTGAAGGTTGTATCATGATGCGTAAATGTCATCTGAATACTTGCCCTGTAGGCGTGGCAACACAAGACCCAGAACTGCGTAAACGCTTTACTGGTCAGCCTGAGCACGTGGTGAATTACTTCTTCTTTGTTGCTGAAGAAGTACGTGAATTGATGGCCTCTATCGGTGTTGCTAAGTTTGACGACTTAATTGGCCGTGCAGATTTGCTCAATATGCAAGCAGGTATCGACCACTGGAAAATTCAAGGTTTAGATTTTGCCAAAGTGTTCCATCTGCCAGAAATGCCTGCGAGTGTTTCACGTAAAAATAATGACGTGCAAGACCATGGCTTGGTGAATGCGCTAGATAACAAATTAGTCAGTTTGGCTAATGCAGCCCTAGAAACTGGCGAAAAAGTAGTGTTAGACATAGCAATTTCTAATACAAATCGTACTGTAGGTACGATGTTGTCTAATCAAGTTGCTACGCGTTATGGTCACGCAGGCTTGCCTGATGACACAATACACGTCAACTTTACAGGTACTTCTGGTCAAAGTTTTGCAGCATTCTTAGCCAAAGGCATTACGTTTGAACTGACTGGCGAAGGTAACGATTACGTGGGTAAAGGCTTATGTGGCGGACGTATTATCATCAAACCGCCAGTGGCGTTCCGCGGTATCGCGCATGAAAATATTATCATCGGTAATACCGTTATGTACGGCGCAACTACTGGTGAAAGCTATTTCCGTGGCGTTGCAGGTGAGCGCTTCTGCGTACGCAACTCAGGCGCATCTGCGGTAGTTGAAGGCGTTGGTAATCATGGTTGTGAATACATGACTGGTGGCACGGTTGTAGTGCTTGGTGTTACAGGTCAAAACTTTGCAGCAGGTATGAGCGGTGGCGTGGCATATGTGTATGACGAAGATGGCCTATTTGCTAAACGCTGCAATATGAGCATGGTTGCGCTTGAAAAAGTGGAAAGCGCAGATGCAAGCGTAGGTAAAGTACATCATCTAGATCAACCAGATGAAATTACACTGAAATCATTGATTGAAAATCACGCTAAATATACTGGCAGTGTTCGTGCTATTGCGATGTTGGCTGACTGGACAAACTACAGAACTAAGTTTGTTAAAGTGATGCCAAACGAATACAAACGTGCATTAATTGAAATGGCTGAAGATAAAGCACTGGTTGCAGCTTAGTCACCACGTAAAGTTGGCTAAATAATTGCTTGTTAAAAACAACAGTATGCGCAATGCAAAAAAATTAAATATGGGTAAGGGCTTATTAGTATGGGCAAAGTAACAGGTTTCATGGAATACGATAGACTGGCTGAAGCAAATCTGCCAGTGACAGACCGCGTTAAAAATTACAAAGAGTTTGTATTACATTTAAGCGATGCAGAAGCTAAACAGCAAGGTGCGCGCTGTATGGACTGCGGTATTCCATTTTGTACTACGGGGTGTCCTGTCAATAATATCATTCCTGATTTTAATGACTTGGTTTACAGCCAAGATTGGAAAGCAGCGATTGATGTGTTGCACTCAACCAATAACTTTCCTGAATTTACAGGTCGTATCTGTCCAGCACCATGTGAAGCGGCTTGTACGCTGAACATCAATGCAGATGCAGTTGGTATTAAATCTATTGAGCATGCAATTATCGATAAGGCTTGGGAAAACGACTGGGTAACTCCACAAATTCCTGCGCATAAAACCGGTAAAAAGGTCGCAATTGTAGGTTCAGGTCCAGCAGGTATGGCAGCTGCGCAACAATTGGCACGTGTAGGTCATAGTGTTGTGCTGTTAGAAAAGAATAGCCGTATCGGTGGCTTACTGCGTTACGGTATTCCAGATTTCAAAATGGAAAAATCACACATTGATCGTCGTATGGCGCAGATGGAAGCTGAAGGCGTTGAGTTCCGCGTTAATCAAAACGTAGGTGCCGAAGGATTAAATGGCGTTAATGCGGATGATTTACTCGCTGAATTTGACGCAGTGATTTTAGCAGGTGGTGCTGAGTATCCACGTGACTTACCAGTAAAAGGTCGCGAGTTAGATGGCGTGATGTATGCC
>JANLZY010000323.1:0-1911 GCA_031359365.1 Methylotenera sp.
AGAAACCAAGCCTTGTTGCCCTAGGATGTATTCTTGTAATGATTTCCCACGCTCGTACTGCATCACCATGTAAACGGTTTCGTTAGCACGAAAGAAATTAAGGACTCGAACGATATTTTTATGGTCGATTTTAGCGAGCGATAAGCCTTCATCGAAAAAACACTTAAGGCCCCGCCTAAATAAGGCCACATCGTCGGCATTTGGTTGAACCGTTGCACTATCGGTGCGCAATGCAATTGAAGTAGGCAAATACTCTTTGATGGCTACTGTGTTTTTATCTTTATCACGTGCCAAATAGACGAAGCTGAACCCACCAGAGCTCAAGACTTTTCTAATTTCGTAATCTTGTAACTGGTAACCAGTAGGTAATGCTAAATTATCGGCAGATGACACTATATATTTTTCTATTTACTTGTTTTATTAAGGGTAAATTAATTCAAATAATGCATTCAGACTTGGAATATATCCAGCAATATAACGCGTAATTGATTGTACTTAAAGTTATTTATGAAGTTATTTAATGGTTTATTTTGGCATCTATCGGCTTGTATTTGATAACATGCTGTTAATTTATTAGTTTTAGCTAACGTAGCTTCAGGAATTCTCATTATGACTTTCAGTATGACCGGCTTTGCAGCCCTTGAGCAATCGATCAATCAACCTATAGACAATGCGACTTTAATACTCGAGTTGCGCGCGGTAAATAGCCGTTATTTAGATCTACACTTTAAGCTGGATGAAAACTTAAGAAGCTTCGAACCAGCTATTCGTGAGCTGATTAGTGCAAAACTCAGTCGCGGTAAAATTGAATGCAAAGTTAATTTAATTCAACGCACTCAAGCAGGACAGGTAACACAGTTGGATGATGCGTTAATGCAGCAATTGGCTGCTATGCAAATTAAAGCGCAGCAGTATTTTCCGCAAAGCCGACCGCTCAGTGTTGCGGATATTTTGCGTTGGCCTGGCGTAGTGTTAAGTGATGCGTTGAGCCAAGACTCGTTGTTGGAAGATGTGAAAAAATTACTCCAAAAAGGCCTGCAAGATCTGAATGCATCGCGCGCGCGCGAAGGTGAGAAATTAAAAGCGCTAGTGCTAGAACGGTTAAGCCAAATTGAATCTTTAGTGATTAAAGTCAAACCGCTATTACCTGCGCTCACTAAAGAATATCAAGCAAAGCTTGAAAATAAACTGCAAGAAAACCTAAAAAATATTGACCCAGAACGTGTTGCACAAGAGCTGGTGATGTTTGCGCAGCGTATTGATGTTGATGAAGAGCTGACTAGACTAACTGCGCATATTTCAGAAGTGAAACGTATTTTGAGCAGTGACGCGCCCGCAGGTAAACGTTTAGACTTTTTGATGCAAGAGCTTAATCGTGAAGCGAATACTTTGGGTTCAAAATCTGTTTCAGTACAAACCACCCAAGTATCCATGGAGTTGAAAGTGCTTATCGAGCAAATGCGTGAGCAAATTCAAAATATTGAATAGGCAAAACACATGATTCAGCTAAATTTAGAATAAAATATCGTTATGACTACAGGCAATCTTTTTATTATCACTGCAGCTTCTGGCGCGGGCAAAACTAGCTTGATTAAAGCTTTGCTGGCTAAAGACGAGCATTTGAAACTTTCCATCTCTCACACCACGCGTAAGCCGCGTCCCAGCGAGTTGAATGGTGTGGATTATCACTTTGTGGATGATGCGACATTTTTGCGTATGCTGGGTGAGGCGCAATTTTTAGAAAGTGCAGAAGTGCATGAGGCGCGTTATGGTACTTCGCAATCAGCCATTGAGGCGCCATTAGCAGCAGGCTTTGATATTATTTTAGAAATTGATTGGCAAGGTGCCGAACAAGTACGCCGTTTGTATCCGCATGCTGTGAGTATTTTTGTGTTGCCGCCGTCTATCGAA
>JANLZY010000333.1:0-4639 GCA_031359365.1 Methylotenera sp.
CACCAACGGGATCTAGGTTCTGAATATGACGTAAAGCCGTTTGTAGCTCCAATACCTCTATTTCTAGTTCTTCTGGCATCTCTTCGGCAATTTCTTCGAGTGATGCTTCTAAATAACCATCTTCGTTAATGCTATCTACCAATAGCATGGTGAGCGTTTGGTCGCGCTCTGATAGCTGCATGAGTTTTAGTTGTGAAAGCAGATGCTCACGTAAGCTGATTTGCAGAGTTTCCTGTTGTTTGTAATCGCTATCGTCATCTGCTGGCGTACTGTTTTCATCCCACAGGCTACCATTGGAATATTCATCGTAATCATCATTGAATTCTGCAGAAAAGTCCGTGGTGCTTTGCTCGAATTCAGACGTACTGGCATCAAATTCAGCCGGCTCGGTTTGGCTCAGTTCCGCTTTGCTTTCAGTAAACTCAGTGTTGGTTTTTTCAAAGTCGCTATTTGAATCAAACTCTTGCGTAGTATCGGTAACATTACCGTCATTGCTCGTGGTGTTAACTGTCACCTCATCGCCGCTGTTATCTGTTGCATTGCCATATTCATCTTCGCCGTCATCGCCTCTTTCTAGCAGCGGATTGGTTTGCATCAGCAAATCAATCTCTTGGTTAAGCTCTAATGTTGATAGTTGTAATAACTTAATCGCTTGCTGCAGCTGCGGCGTAAGCGAGAGGTTTTGTGAAAACCTAAGTTGTAAGCCTTGTTTCATAGACGGAAATCTTTACCTAAATACACTTCACGCACTCTTTCATTTTCTACAATTTCGCTAGGATTGCCTGATGCGAACACATGACCTTGATTCACAATATAAGCACGGTCGCAAATGCCTAAAGTTTCGCGCACATTGTGATCGGTAATTAACACGCCAATATTACGCGCAGTCAGAAATTGAATGATTTTTTGAATGTCAATGACAGCAATTGGGTCTATGCCTGCAAATGGTTCATCTAATAAAATAAAGCTTGGGTTAGATGCTAAGCAGCGGGCAATCTCCACGCGGCGTCGCTCGCCACCAGACAAACTCACAGCGGCACTGTCACGAATATGCGTAATATGTAGCTCTTCGAGGAGTGACTCTAACTTTTCGTTCATGGCATCTTCGGACATGTCTTGCAGCTCTAACACGGCAAGAATGTTTTCAGACACAGTGAGTTTACGAAAAATAGAAGGCTCTTGCGGCAAGTAAGATAAACCCATTCTTGCGCGCATATGAATAGGCATGCGGCTTAAATCTTTGCCATCTAATATGATGCGACCCTCATCTAGCGCCACTAAGCCAACGATCATATAGAAGCTGGTAGTTTTACCTGCGCCATTGGGGCCAAGTAAACCAACCACCTCACCGCTTTTGACGCTCAAAGAGATATCTTGCACTACGGTACGTGTTTTGTACGATTTACGTAAATTTTCTACAACCAGTTCACTCATTTGCTTACTCACAATAGCTATCTTTTATAGTTCTCAATGACTTATTGAGCGTCTGGGCTAACTTCTAAGGATCTGCTTAAACGAGCATCTTTACCAGTACTTTGATTGTTGCTAGACGGCTTATTCGCAGGTTTTGTATTATCAATAACAGGCTCAGCCGCTTTTTTGTTTTTTGGCTGAATGATGGCATGCACTCTGCCATTGGTTGTTACGCCATCAACTGATTTTGTGCCGCCGATGACTTCAGCATATTCAGAGTTCGCGTCATAGCTAATGTAATCGCCATGCACAATGTCTTCGCCACGCTTAACCCAAGCTTTTGTGTATAGCTGCACTTTATCCATGCGGCCGTCATATTCTATGCGCTGCGCACTGCCTTCCATGTACTCATCTTTACCTTCACGTTTTTGTTTAAATGTCGTTGGGTTGCCTAAAGAAGTGCTGTGCTGAAAGCCCGCGCTGTCTTCACGTACGATCAGTTTATCCGCACGAATAATTAAAGTACCTTGCGTCAGTATCACGCTGCCTGAGTAAGTACTGATTTGCTTGGCATCATCCACTTTCACAGAGTCGGCTTCTAAATCAATCGGCTTATCTCTATCTGCCGCCTCGGCCAGCGCAAAGCTGGAGTAGCCTAGCATTGCTAAGCTTAGAAAAACATAACTCATTAATAAGTGATGTTGTATGTGGGTTGATTGCTTACTCATGGCTTCTCCGAATGCGCACATTATTCGTATTAGATTTTTGTAATATTGAAACTGCTTTTTGCGTGGCGGTTTCAGTTGCTTTAGTCGTTTTCTTAACTTCTTTGTTAGGTGCTGTGACCTTAGTTTGCGGTACCTTAGAAGGTGTTGCTAAAGTACTAGCTGGGCTTACCGCCGTCGGTTTCTCGTAATGTGCACGTACTCTATGCAGCAAGGTCACCGTGCGTGTATTCTTTTCATACACCATCCCTGTGGCGTAGATAACAGTTTTAGGCGCTTGTTTAATTACAACTGGGCTATCTGTGCGCACTAAATCTTGATTCGGCAAAATGTTAAGATACTCCGTTTCCACCGTCATTTCACCTTTACCTGCAAATGCTTGGCGCGTAATCTTTACATTATCAACGAGCTGCACTTGCTCACCATCACTCGAGACGTAACCTCTTAATGCTTCAACTTGTGTATACGGCTTGCCCACGCTAAATTGCGTGTAGCGCGGGCGCTGTAAATTGGTCGAGTCATCATCAGGAAAATGTCTCATTTCCGCTGCGGCTAATTTATAGCGCAAGACGCCGTTTGCATCCGTTTGTGAAGTCACAAAATTACTCATAATATAATCTGGGTCATGCCTACTACTGCCGTCTGGTTTGGCTTGTGGCGGTTGTACCATATGGTTAACCCACGCCGTGAGCAATGCAAGTACCGACAGTATCACTATCGGGAAAATAATTGCAGAACGTTTACCCAAGCTCATTAATTGGAAATGCTTGCTTGCGTTAAAAATTGTGCCATTTGTGCATCAAAAGTACCTTGTGCCTGCATAATCAACTCACAAACCTCTCGCACAGCGCCGTGACCACCTGCTTTAGCGGTGACATAATGGGCATATTTCAACACTAAGCTTGGAGAGTCTGGCACTGCAAGTGCAAGGCCGCATTTAAGCATGGGCGGTAAATCTACTACATCATCGCCCATGAATGCACACTGGTTTGCTTGCAAGCCGCTTTTGCTGACTAAGTCGTTAAATGCCGCTAATTTATCTTCCGCACCTTGATAGAAATGCGCAACGCCCGTACTTTCAGCACGTTTCTTAACGACGTTGGAGGTACGCCCTGTAATAATCGCCATTTCAACGCCTGAGGCTTTGAGCAACTTCATGCCTAACCCATCATGTGCATGAAAAGTCTTATATTCTTGACCATCATCGCCTATTGTGAGGCCGCCATTGGTCATCACGCCATCGACATCAAGGACTAGCAGCTTGATGTTTTTAAAACGAGCTACCAGCTCAGTATTTAACGTCTTTATGTTCATCAAACTTAAACTACTTTCGCTAATAAAAGATCATGCATATTTAATGCACCTACTAAAACACCTGCATCGTCAGTGACTAACAGTGCGTTGATTTTACGTTGTTCCATCATCTCTACTGCTTCAATGGCTAATTTGCCTTGATGAATTGTAGATGGATTGTGGTGCATTACGTCTTTGATGCCAGAAGTGGCAACATCTACTTTTTGTTCAAAAGCGCGGCGTAAATCGCCATCGGTAAAAATACCAATAGGGATATTGTTGCTATCAACAATTGCGGTAAGACCCAAGCCTTTACGTGTCATTTCTAACAAACCATCAGACAGTGTGGCATTGATCGTGACTTGTGGTACTTGTTCGCCAGTACGCATTAAATCGTTTACATGAATCAGCAAGCGTCTACCAAGGCTACCACCTGGGTGAGAGCGCGCGAAATCTTCAGCGGTAAAATCACGCTGATCCAGTACACACAAAGCCAGTGCATCGCCTAAAGCGAGTGCAACCGTTGTACTTGAAGTTGGCGCCAAACCTAGTGGGCAGGCTTCTTTTGCTACATGCGCGCTTAAATGTATATCTGCAGCTTTTGCTAAAGTGGATGCATCATTACCCGTAATAGCGATGATACTTGCACCCAATCTTTTGAGCGGCGTTACGATGGCTAGAATTTCATCGCTTTCACCAGAGTTTGAGAGCGCAATCACAATGTCGCCCGCAGTTATCATGCCCAAATCGCCATGGCTGGCTTCTGCAGGATGCATAAAAAATGCAGGCGTACCTGTACTTGCCAATGTCGAGGCAATTTTGCCGCCAATATGGCCAGATTTGCCCATGCCGCTCACTACAACACGGCCTTTGCATTGTAGAATAAGGGCGACCGCATCAGTAAATTTTCCATCCAGCCTAGTAGCAAGCGCGTTGATTTCACTTGCTTCTAACAGCAACACATCGCGTGCCAGCTCTAAAGTGGCTTGCTTCGGGGTAGCAGATTTTGGCGCATTATTTTTTGATGACATTTGTTTTAAGCAGCATTATTAATAGCATTTTTCGAAAACTGACATATTTATCGGTTAGTATAAAAGGGAAATCCTCACACATAAAGCCTAAACAAGCCCCAAAAATGACAATTTTGCAAAAATTCGCAAAATACTGTTGTTTTAGGCACATATTTTGCTATTGTGGTTTTGCTAACT
>JANLZY010000337.1:0-2189 GCA_031359365.1 Methylotenera sp.
GTGACAAGGGCGTACTTAAAGCCGAAAATGGTAATTTTGCAGTGGAAGATACACAAAAAATCCAAGCGGCAGTTTTTGGCCATCATGGCATTTTAAAAACTGGCAAAATCAGTGTGGGTGAAAGCCTAAAAGCGAGTGTGGACCTAGCAGCTCGTGCCAACATCATGCGCAATCACTCAGCAACACATTTGATGCACAAAGCACTTCGCCAAGTATTAGGCACGCATGTGCAACAAAAAGGTTCGCTGGTTGATGCGGATAAAACACGTTTTGACTTTTTGCATAACGCGCCGATGACAGACGAAGAAATCGCCAAAGTCGAAGCAATTGTGAATGCCGAGATTCTTGCGAACGCTCCAACACAAGCCCGTGAAATGGATATTGAATCTGCACAAAAAACCGGTGCAATGATGCTGTTTGGCGAAAAATACGGCGATATTGTGCGTGTATTAGATATTGGCAGCACCACAGAACTATGTGGCGGTACGCATGTGAACCGCACTGGTGATATTGGTTTATTCAAAGTTTATGCCGAAAGTGGTGTAGCTGCTGGCGTTCGTCGTATAGAAGCCGCAACTGGAAATGGCGCGCTGAAGTTGATTAATGCTCAGCAAGCACTGATTTCTCAACTTTCCGCTGACCTAAAAGCACCAACTAGTGAACTTGCTACTAAGGTTGCACAATTAAGCGATCATGCAAAATCATTGGAAAAAGAGCTAGCGCGCTTGAAGTCGAAACTAGCATCATCTCAAGGTGATGATTTGGCCACACAAGCGACTGACATTGCAGGTGTAAAAGTCTTAGCCGTGACGTTAGAAGGCGCTGATGCAAATACCCTGCGCGAAACGATGGATAAGCTAAAAGATAAACTAAAATCAGCTGCTATAGTCTTAGCTAGCGTTAACGATGGCAAAGTCAGTTTGGCAGCAGGTGTAACATCAGACTTAACAAGTAAGATCAAAGCGGGTGAACTGGTCAACTTTGTGGCACAGCAAGTAGGTGGCAAAGGTGGCGGTAAGCCAGATATGGCAATGGCAGGTGGTACGGATGCCAGCCAATTACCCAAAGCGCTTGCTGGCGTGAATGACTGGGTAAGCAGTAAACTTTAATTCATGAAATTTATATCAACTAAACTTTAATCAAGCAGTCTTTGATTAATAAACTTATAGAGCTAAAAATGGCATTGATTGTACAAAAATATGGTGGCACATCTGTAGCGAATCCTGAGAGGATACGTAATGTTGCCCGACGCGTAGCACGTTATAAAGCAATGGGGCACCAGGTCGTAGTGGTGGTTTCAGCGATGTCTGGTGAAACCAATAAACTCATAGGCCTAGCAAAAGAACTCATGGCAGAGCCTGATCCACGCGAATTGGACATGATTATCTCCACAGGCGAGCAAGTCACCATTGGCTTAACCGCGCTGGCATTAATCGAGCTTGGCATTAAAGCAAAAAGCTACACAGGCGCACAAGTTAAAATTTTAACTGACGACTCTTATACCAAAGCACGCATTCTTAATATCGACAAAGAAAATCTGAAAGCTGACTTAGATGCCGGCTATGTATGCGTTGTAGCAGGCTTTCAAGGTGAAGATGAGAATGGCAATATCACCACATTAGGCCGCGGCGGCTCTGACACTACTGGCGTAGCTCTAGCGGCGGCATTGGGCGCAGATGAATGCCAAATCTACACTGATGTTGATGGCGTTTACACCACTGACCCGCGCGTAGTCCCTGAAGCACGCCGTTTAAAATCAATCACTTTTGAAGAAATGCTTGAATTAGCAAGCCAAGGTTCAAAAGTGCTGCAAATTCGCTCTGTAGAATTCGCAGGGAAATACAAAGTTAAGCTACGTGTGCTCTCTAGTTTTGAAGAAGAAGGCGACGGCACACTGATTACATTTGAGGAAGAAGATAACATGGAACAACCCATCATTTCAGGCATTGCGTTTAATCGTGACGAAGCCAAAATCACTGTGCTAGGCGTGCCAGACAAACCAGGTATCGCTTACCAAATTTTAGGTCCAATCGCTGACGCGAATATCGATGTCGATATGATTATCCAAAATACAGGCGCAGACGGCACAACCGACTTTACCTTTACTGTGCACAAAAATGAAATGGGCAAAGCCTTAGCGGTATTGCGCGACAAGGTACAAAATCATATTAATGCGCGCGAAATCAGTG
>JANLZY010000360.1:0-2751 GCA_031359365.1 Methylotenera sp.
AGTTACTTTATAGATGTTGACTTATCTAAAGCAGAAGATTCATCAGCTTGATAGTTTGGCATTACTGTAAAGCTAAAAAACATACAGCTACGTTTTAATTTAATCCAAGGAAATTTCTAGCTGGCACAATGTGGCGCAACACGCACCGCTCAACTAGCAAGGTGGCAATCAAACTCATGCCAAGAAAAGGTAACAACACACCAAGTACAACAATCATTGCGACCAGCACTGGCGCGTAACAAGACGTTACTTTGGCCTGTGGCGCACCTAACACACCTGGTGATCGTCTGCGCCACCATAGAACCATTGCGCTCACCGATAACAACACCAAGCCTAATGCGGTTAACAAACCTAGTAGCTGATTAATCCATCCAAAAAGCTGGCCTTCATGTATGGCAATCCCTGTGCCAATAATACGGTCCAACAATGGTTTATCTGCAAAGTTCTTTCTTGATTTAACACTGCCAGTAGTTGCGTCTAATACAAGATCAACACGTAAAGGACGATTCTGTGCTTTTGACCTCGCCGTCCATTCTGGCGACTTCTTAGAGGGTGGTGAAATCAATACTGGTGGAGCAAGATTTAAAGCTTGAACTGTTGCAATTAAGCGATCTAAGGGGCTATAAGCTATTTGTGACACCTTCACTTTATGCATGTCGCTCTTAGCTACCATAGGCTCATGTTCAGCATGATTTACGTGTTCAGTATCGTCCTTAGAGGCCATATTCGTTTTTTGCATACTCATGGTTAAACGATCATTAAGTTCTGATGAACGTCCAGTTGTCCAATCCTGCTGAACAACCTTACCCATACTCATATGGCGAACCTCTTTCAGCACGCCGCCCCAAGATTTCGCCCATGGTAAACCTGATAGCAACAGAAATAATGTAAAGAATGAAATCCAAAAACCTATTACGGCATGCAAATCTCGCCAGAATAATCGATTACTTTTACCCACCTTACCTTGACTAAACCTAGGATAAACAATACCTGCCATACTTTTTATATGACTAGGCCACCATAAATATAGCCCCGTAATTAGCATCACTATTGCCCAAGAAGCTGCCAACTCAACCAAGTATGAACCGCTATCTCCCATAAGTAGATTGCCATGCAAGCGATGCACAATCTCTATAAACTTACTATCTTCTTGCTCTATTTTCAGTATTTGCAAAGTTTCAGGGTGCACGTAAACGCGGATTAAGTCTTCCTTTTCACCTACTAACACTTGTACGGCAGATTGCGGAGTTAGTGGCAACTCATAAGCGTTAAGTGTAGCGTTAGGCACAGCCGCCAAGGCAGCATTAACTTGTGCCAAAGCTGTTTGCTGCGCGCCTAGTATGCTGAGTTGACTGTATGGCTGATCTAGCGCCGCCTCAATCTGTGGTTTAAATAGATAAATACCGCCGGTAATTGCCAGCAGTAAAACAAAGGGGATGCAAAATAAGCCCGCATAAAAATGCCAACGCCAAATGGTGTTGTAAGTAGGCCACTGGCGTGTGGTTTGAGCTTGATTCATACACACGCTTAATTAGTAGTCAAATTTCAGTTGTGCATAACCCGTGCGTTGTGGATAAGGGTGAAAAACATAGGCTTTGTAATTATTCAAATTATCGATACCTAAGCTTGCTGTAAATCGATCTGCGAATTTGTAGTTTACTTTCACATCCATCACAAAAAACTTACTCGCGGCGCCATAAGTGTCAGGATTACTGTCGCTATTACCTAAAGCGTTATATTGCCTGCCGCTGTAACGTGCTGCCAAGCTGTAGCTAAGTTGACTGCCTTGATGGTAAGTTGCCACAGCTTTGAACATACTTCTGGGAATGCGAGTTGGCTTATTGCCCACAGTGCTAGGGGCATTATCGTTACGTAACACCTCTGCATCAGTAAAGGTTGCGCTACCCAGCAAGTCTAGGCCTTGTACCAGCACGTCTTGCCATTGCGTTGCCAACTCAAGACCACGCGTGCGAATATGCTCCACGTTTTGCGTATAACTACAGCCTGCCGATCTTGTACAAGTACCTGTATCGTAGGGAATTGCGCTTCCCACAGCAAGAAATTGTGTAATGAGGGCATCAAATTTATTCTCGCTAAATAAACTCGCGCGCAATAGGCCGTTATCAAAACGACGCTCTGCAGAAAACTCACCCGCAATGACTTCTTCTGGTTTCAAGTTTGGATTACTTTGAACAAAGTAAGAAACAGCACCATTTTGCAAAGGTTGAAATAACTCTCCTACAGTAGGAAAGCGAAACGCCTGCCCGAATGAAGCACGGAAACCCAATTCTGGTTGAGGCTCGAAGCTCAATGAAATTTTTGGTGAAAATTTATTCACCGATACATCTTTATAATTAGCCGTGTTTAATATACCGCCGATGGTGATTTTATTTTGTCCATCATTGGCCTCCCAATGCTCAGTACGACCACCAAAAGTCAACGCCCATTGTGGGTTAATCTGCCATTTATCTTGTGCATAAAGGGCTTGAGTACGAGTGTCGCCACGCGCCGCAGAAAACAATCCTCCTTTAACACCGGTCGACCAATCCTTAGTGTCATTGGTCTCGCTACGCAATTCGTATTGATCCACATGGTACCCAATATCAATCGTATGTTGACCTGAATAATTTCTTTGCGGACGCAAAGTGGTGCGCGCATCAAACACCGTCCAACCTGTGCCTGCTTGGTCTGTTACACGACCAACTCGATTGAGATAAGGATTACCCGCTGCTGTAGTGCCACCTGCAGGTG
>JANLZY010000383.1:0-1923 GCA_031359365.1 Methylotenera sp.
ATCGATAAACGTATTAAACAAGTCAATGAAGTAAGCATTTGATAGCTTTAAGGTATTGCGTAACTCTATGTTGCCTAAAGACATAATGACGACAGGGCGGCCACCATCTTCTTCAGCCGCTTTGAGTATATCTTCTTGCGCCTGCTTGATTTTATCTAAAGTGTCGGTAAAAGGTAGGCGCACTTGAGTAAAGTTGGTGCCTGGAAAGTGCTCCAGTAATTTACCCAAGGCGCCTGCTGTAATACCAGTACCATCTGAAACGAAAAATACAGTGCGTTTAAGCATTACAGCAACCTTTTTTATTTTAGCTAATTATTTCTTTGCTAGTCTTTGCCAAGTGCTAACTACGGTATCTGGGTTTAATGACATTGATTGTATGCCTTCAGCCACTAACCATTCCGCAAAGTCTGGATGGTCAGATGGGCCTTGGCCGCAAATACCTACATACTTACCTAAGCGGTTGCAAGTTTGAATCGCCATTTTAATCAACTCTTTCACTGCTTCGTTACGTTCATCAAAGCCGTCAGCCAAAATACCTGAGTCGCGGTCCATACCTAATGTAAGTTGGGTAAGGTCGTTAGAGCCGATTGAGAAGCCGTCAAAGTATTGAAGAAACTGCTCAGCTAAGATGGCATTTGATGGAATTTCACACATCATAATTAAGCGCAGGCCGTTTTGACCACGTTTAAGACCATTCGCTGCCATGATTTCAGTCACGGCTTTAGCTTCATCGAGTGTACGCACAAATGGAATCATCAACTCTACGTTGGTTAAACCCATTTCATCGCGCACTTTTTTCATGGCTGTACACTCCATAGCGAAGCACTCTTTAAAGTCTTCTGCCATATAGCGCGCTGCGCCACGGAAACCAATCATTGGGTTTTCTTCATCTGGTTCGTAAATCTCACCACCCACCAGTTTTTTATACTCATTTGATTTGAAATCAGAGGTACGCACAATCACTGGTTTTGGATAGAACGCTGCAGCAATGGTTGCCACGCCTTCAGCCACTTTATCAATGTAAAATTGTTTAGGTGAAGCGTAGCCGCGAGCGCGATTTTTTATGGTTTTTTGTATGGCTTGTGGCATAGCATCAACGTTTAGGATGGCTTTCGGGTGTATGCCAACCATGTTGTTAATCACGAACTCTAAACGCGCTAAGCCTACGCCGTCATTAGGTGTTTTTGCAAAACCAAACGCCATGTCTGGGTTACCAACGTTCATCATGATTTTGCAAGGCGCTGGTGGCATTGACGCAGTTGCTTGGGTGCTCACTTCAAATTCAATCGCACCGTGGTACACAAAACCTGATTCACCTTCAGCACAGGAAACTGTAACTATTTCGCCTTCACGTAATACATCCGTGGCGTTAACTGAACCTACAATTGCAGGAATACCCAGTTCGCGAGCGATAATTGCGGCATGGCAAGTACGACCCCCACGATTGGTGACCAGCGCACTAGCACGCTTCATCACAGGCTCCCAGTTAGGGTCTGTCATGTCAGCAACTAGTACGTCACCAGGTTGTACCAAGTGCATGTCTGCTGGGTCTAACACAATACGCACAGGACCAACGCCAACTTTCTGCGTTACCGCGCGACCAACCACTAAAGGTTTTTCGCTGTGTTTATTGAGCTTAAAAGTCTCGGTGATGTTGTTTAATGATTCTTGTGACTTTACTGTTTCAGGACGTGCCTGCAGAATATACAGCTTGTTATCAACGCCGTTTTTCCCCCACTCGATATCCATTGGACAGCCATAGTGCGCTTCAATCGTCATGGCATAACGAGCTAATTCAAGTATATCTTCATTTGATAATGAATAGCGGTCGCTATCAGCAGCATCCACTTCAATCGTGTGCGTACTTTTGCCTGCACGTGTTGCATCTGAGAATACCATTTTGATGAGTTTAGAACCCATGGT
>JANLZY010000500.1:0-2128 GCA_031359365.1 Methylotenera sp.
TTATGAGTGTGCATGCTGCAGATTTGAAGGTGGGTTATGTGCAAGTAGACAAGATTCTACAAGAAGCACCGCAAACTGCTGAGAGTGGTAAAAAACTGGAAAAAGAGTTTAGCCCGCGCTCTCAAGAGCTAGACCGCATGGCTAAGCAAATCAAAGATTTAGAAACGGCACTTGATAAAGATGGTTTAACCATTACAGAGGCTGATCGTCGCAGTAAAGAGCGCGATGTGCAAAATATTAAAACAGAGTTTCAACGTAAGCAACGTGAGTTACGTGAAGACATTAATCTACGTAAGAATGAAGAGTTAGGTAGCTTACAAGATCGCATCAATAAAGCCGTACAATCTGTAGCTAAAGCTGAGAGCTATGATTTAGTGATGTACAGTGGCGTTGCTTATGCTGCAGATAAAATCGACATTACTGATAAGGTATTGAAATTGTTAGGTAAAAAATAGTTTAAAGTCAGTCTTTAATCACTATAAGTAATTTTTAAGGTAATAGTTATGGGTAAAAATTACGCGCTTAGTGATATCGTAGATATATTAGGTGGTCGTATTATTGGTGATGATACGACCATTATTTCACGTGTTTCATCTCTACAAAATGCCAAATCTGGCGATATATGCTTCATTAACGATGCTAAATATCAAAAATCTTTATCTGACTCTCTTTGCAGCGCAGTAGTGTTAAGAGAGAAAGATGCAGAGTTAACATCACTTTCTAGAATTATTGTGGATAATCCATATGCTTATTTTGCTAAATTATCCGCATATTTAAATCCTCCTGTGAAAGCTACTTTAGGTATAGCTGTAAGCGCAGTAGTTGATCCCACTGCTAAAATTCCTAAGTCATGCAGTATTTCTCCATTAACCTTTGTAGGTGCAAATGTAGTTTTAGGTGAAAATGTTGTTATTGGTAGTGGCTGCATCATTGAAAATGATGTAATCATTGCCGACAATACCCTCTTAGAGCCTCACGTTACTATTAAGCACCATTGTGTTATTGGGAAAAATTGCCATATTTTTTCTGGCGCAGTAATCGGATCAGATGGCTTTGGTTATGCTGAAGAAGCTGGTAAATGGCTAAAAATTCCACAAGTTGGGCGGGTTGTCATCCATGATGATGTTGATATAGGCGCCAATACTACGGTTGACCGTGGCGCATTAGATGACACGATTATTGAAGAGGGCGTTAAGTTGGATAACCTCATTCAAATTGGACACAACTGTGTGATTGGTGCGCACACAGTGATTGCTGGATGTACGGGAATTGCTGGTAGCGCAAAAATTGGTAAGCATTGTAAGATTGGTGGTGCCGCAATGATATTGGGGCATTTAGAGATTGTTGACCATGTCACAATCTCGCCTGGCAGCATGATTACGCGCTCATTATCTACTGCTGACACCTATACAGCGCTCATGCCATTTCAAACACATAAAGCATGGCTGAATACAGCAGCAAAAATTCGTCATTTAGATGATCTATCAGATAAAATTAAACAGCTTGAAAAAGCGCTAGCTCTGTTAAAATCTAATAATTAAGTACTATAGAAAATATAGTCATCATTTATAAGAAGCATAATCTATCAGAAGTAAGTTGAGGCAATAATGACCACTAATATCGAATCTACCAGCATGGACATCCATGAAATCCTTGAACATCTACCTCATCGTTATCCTTTTGTACTGATAGATCGCATTGTTTCATTGGAGTTAGGTAAGGAAATCACTGCATTAAAGAATGTGACTATTAACGAACCTTTCTTCCCAGGTCATTTTCCTCACCACCCTGTCATGCCTGGCGTGTTAATTGTAGAAGCCATGGCACAAGCTGCTGCAGTACTGTCATTTAAAACAATGGGTGCAAAACCGAGCGATGATTCTGTTTATTATTTTGCGGGTATAGATAGCGCTCGCTTTAAAAAACCAGTATCTCCAGGCGACCAAGTTATTCTAAACGTTAAGATTGATCGTATTTTAAAAGGTATATGGAAATACTCTGGTGTGGCGCGTGTTGACGGCGTAGTAGTTGCCGAGGCGGAAATGATGTGTATTTTAAAAACGATAGAAAAAAAAGAAAAATAAGCGATGTCAGTAACAAAAATCCATCCAACGGCTATCATTGACGC
>JANLZY010000005.1:0-3857 GCA_031359365.1 Methylotenera sp.
GGCAATAATGGATTTAATTTCATGCACATCTCCTTTAAAGATTAAGTCTGAAATTAACGGTGAATTCAACATCACTTCCATTGCAGCAGCACGGCCTTTACCCTCTTTTTTAGGGATCAGTCGTTGCGAAATAAAAGCTCGCATATTTAATGATAAATCCATCAGCAACTGATGGCGGCGCTCTTCAGGGAAGAAGTTAATAATACGATCCAAGGCCTGATTGGTACTATTTGCGTGCAATGTCGCCATACACAAGTGACCTGTTTCAGCAAAGGCAATCGCATAATCCATCGTTTCACGGTCACGAATCTCACCAATCAAAATCACATCTGGCGCTTGGCGCAGAGTATTTTTAAGTGCAATGTGCCAACTATCAGTATCAACGCCAATTTCTCGCTGAGTGACGATACAGTTGATATGTTCATGCACAAATTCCACGGGGTCCTCAATGGTAATGATATGTCCATAGCTGTTTTTATTGCGGTAACCAACCATCGCCGCTAAAGAAGTCGACTTACCTGAACCAGTACCACCTACAAAAATCACTAAGCCACGTTTAGTCATGGCGATATCTTTCAACACTTCAGGCAGACCTAAATCTTCAAACTCAGGAATTTTTGTAGTAATCGTTCTAAATACCAAGCCCGCGGAACCGCGCTGCACGAAAGCATTCACACGAAAACGCGCTACACTTGGAATACCAATAGCAAAATTACACTCATTAGTCGCATCAAACTCAGAGGTTTGTTTGTCATTCATAATAGAGCGTGAAATTTCACGTGCTTGCTGTGCTGATAACACTTGGCTACTCACTGGTGTTAGTTTGCCATCAATTTTCATCGCTGGCGGAAATCCAGCTGTGATAAATAAATCTGATGCATTTTTTGCAAGCATCAACCGCAATAAATCAAATACAAACTTCTCTGCCTGACCTTTTTCCATTATTGACCTTTACTGACTTCTAAAACTTAACTTTATGCTCAAGTGATTAACTGTAAAATAAATCAACTCGAAGCTAACCCATAATGGAATCTTTATTCGCCGCTTTTGAGCGTGCCTCATTGGCAGAAACCACATTACGTTTAACTAAATCTTGTAGATTCTGATCCAATGTCTGCATACCTACATTTTGGCCAGTCTGAATAGCTGAATACATTTGTGGGATCTTAGCCTCGCGAATCAAGTTACGAATCGCAGGTGTACCAATCATGATTTCATGGGCGGCAACTCGCCCTTGCTCATCTTTGGTTTTCAATAAAGTTTGTGAAATAACGGCGCGTAAAGATTCTGATAACATTGAACGTACCATTTCTTTTTCAGCGGCAGGAAAAACGTCAATAATACGGTCAATAGTTTTAGCGGCAGAACTGGTATGTAGCGTACCAAATACCATGTGACCGGTTTCCGCTGCTGTCAGTGCCAAGCGTATCGTTTCAAGGTCACGCATTTCACCCACTAGAATCACATCTGGATCCTCACGCAATGCGGAACGCAAAGCATTGTTAAAAGACAGGGTATGCGGCCCAACTTCACGCTGGTTGATTAAACATTTCTTAGAAGCGTGTACGAACTCAATTGGGTCTTCCACCGTCAAAATGTGGCCGAATTCTTTATCATTTATGTAATCAATCATCGCTGCCAGCGTAGTAGATTTACCAGAACCTGTTGGCCCTGTCACTAAACAAAGTCCGCGTGGCGTATCGGCAATATCTTTAAAAATGGCAGGACAATTAAGCTCTTCTAATGTCAATATTTTAGATGGAATGGTACGAAACACTGCACCAGAACCGCGCTGGTGGTTAAAGGCATTGACCCGAAAACGGGCCAAATTAGGAATTTCAAACGAAAAGTCACATTCCAAAGTTTCTTCATACACTTTACGCTGACCATCACTCATGATGTCGTACACCATGTCATGCACTGCGGTATGATCTAAAGCTGGCACATTAATCTTGCGGATGTCGCCATGCACACGAATCATCGGCGGCAATCCTGCTGAAAGATGCAAGTCTGATGCTTTATTTTTAACTGAGAATGCGAGTAAATCTGAAATATCCACAACGTGCTCCTGTTATAATTTTATTGTAGCTGTAATTTTATAGCGTAATTTCAGACGCTTAAAACACTTCGAAAATCAGCATTTCAAACGCCAGCCTTTTAACTACAGGCTCATTATTTTGTGTAAATTTAGGCTTAGTGAATTATGACCACAATTAGCAATCGCTTGCAAGATATTCTAGCAATAATTCACGCAGCAAAATCTGCTAGTCAATACAATCAACCAGTGCAACTATTGGCAGTAAGCAAGGCTCAAACATCGCAGGCTATATGTGAAGCATATTTGGCGGGTCAAACCATATTCGGCGAGAACTATCTGCAAGAGGCGCTAGACAAACAAACTCAACTCAATGATTTAGCCATTGAATGGCACTTTATAGGGCCCATTCAAAGCAATAAAACACAACTGATTGCCCAAAACTTTGCTTGGGTTCATAGTGTAGATAGACTTAAAATCGCTCAGCGTTTGAACGATGCAAGACCAGCTAACCTCGCGCCATTGCAAGTATGCATACAAGTGAATATGAGTAATGAAGTTAGTAAAAGTGGTGTGAGTACAAATGAATTAGAGGCTCTAGCTGCGGCAATCGTAAAAATGCCACGTTTAAAGTTACGTGGCTTGATGGCTATACCAGAACCAAGCAAGGATTATAATAAGCAGCGCAGCCAATTCAAACAAGTACGAGAATGTTATGATGCATTGTTAGCTCTAGGCTTTGCTCTAGATACGCTGTCTATAGGCATGTCTGATGACTACCAAGCAGCAATTGAAGAAAGTTCAACTATTGTTAGAATTGGCTCAGCTTTATTTGGTGTTAGGACATATGGCAATAAACCACCAGCACTTGAAGTTACTTAATTGAACAATAAAATTAAAACAAACATTTAGGATTAATAAAAGAATGAAAATTGGCTTTGTTGGTGGCGGGAATATGGCTAAAGCCATTATTGGCGGCTTGAAGAACAATGGTTTTGATGCAACTGCAATCACAGTATTGGAGCTTGATGCGCAAAAACGTACAGAACTAAGCACAGTGTTTAATGTACGAACAAGTGACAACTATGACGAGATTCGCAACAGTGATGTCATTGTTTTGGCAGTTAAACCACAACAATTACGCGAAGTATGCCTTCAAGTCACCCCAATACTAGGCGCTCAACTCATTATTTCAATTGCCGCTGGTATTAGAAGTGCTGACATTTCACGCTGGCTGAATCATTATCAAGCCATCGTCCGTGTTATGCCAAATACGCCAGCGCAAATACAGGCTGGTGTTTCTGCTCTATACGCACTTGCAAGCGTCAACCAGCAGCAGCGCGAGCAAGCCACGACAATACTCGACGCCGTGGGCAAAACACTTTGGCTAGACGATGAATCAAAGATGGATGCAGTGACGGCAATCTCTGGCAGCGGCCCAGCTTATGTCTTTTATCTTATCGAAGCCTTGCAGGAAGCGGGTGTTGACCTAGGGCTACAACCTAAAGAAGCGCAGATGTTAGCTTTACAAACCTTTGCAGGAGCTGGTTTACTTGCCGCTCAAAGTACGACAGACATCAAAACTTTACGCGCTCAAGTGACGTCCAAAGGTGGCACGACGGAACAAGGCATACTCGCATTAGAAAATGCTAACATTAAGAACATAATGCTACTTGCAGCCAAAGCCGCTGCCGATAAATCACGCACTTTAGGGGATGACCTTGCTAAGTAACGCACTTTTATTCCTCATTAAAACGGTGTTGGATTTGCTAACACTGGTATTTTTACTGCGCTTTTACTTTCAATTACTCAAAGTACCTTT
>JANLZY010000250.1:0-3774 GCA_031359365.1 Methylotenera sp.
CTGCACTTCGATGGTTTTCTCTGCGTGGTCAGCCAGCCACGCGCGCGCCAGTAAAGCATCCTCGCCTTTATCCAGCACATAGATGCCGCTTTGATTAGGGTGAGCGGCAATTTGATTATCAATATAAGTAAGCTCTGGCGAAGCGATAGCCGTTTGCGCAAAGAAAATAAACAAAATCGCTAGTGTTTTTAGCGCTAACTTATAGTTAATCAATGGATGCTCCTTATTGTCTTACTATGGCTTAAATAGGTCTTAACGTCCTGCCATACTCAAGGCCACTGCCTCAGCGATTCTAATGCCATCAACGCCAGCAGAGAGAATGCCACCAGCATAGCCAGCGCCTTCGCCAGTAGGGTACAAGCCTTTGGTATTAATGCTTTGCAAGTTGTCATCGTTACGTTTAATGCGAATTGGCGATGAAGTGCGCGTTTCAACGCCTGTAAGTATGGCGTCTGCCATATCGAAGCCTTTAATTTGTTTAGCAAATTGTGGTATCGCTTCGCGAATCGCCGAAATCACGTAGTCAGGTAAAACGGTATCCAAGTTAGTGAGATGCACGCCGGGGGTGTATGAAGGTGTCACTTCGCCAAATTGGGTTGAAGGTTGATTCGCTAAAAAGTCGCCGACTAACTGCCCGGGTGCTTGGTAAGTACTGCCACCCAATAAGTAAGCTTGGCTTTCCCACTTACGCTGTAATTCCATACCCGCGAGTGGATGACCTGGATAATCCTCATCTGGTGTGATGCCAACCACGATACCTGCGTTGGCATTACGTTCGTTACGTGAGTATTGACTCATGCCGTTCGTTACCACGCGACCTTCTTCGGAAGCTGCAGCTACTACGGTGCCGCCTGGGCACATGCAAAAGCTATAAACGCTACGACCATTACTTGCATGGTGTACTAGCTTGTAATCAGCAGCACCTAAAATAGGGTGCTGAGCGTTAGGGCCATGACGTGCAGCATCAATAAGTGATTGCGGATGTTCGATACGGAAGCCTATAGAAAATGGCTTCGCTTCAATATAAATGCCGCGTTTGTGTATCATCTCAAAAGTATCACGGGCACTATGACCAACGGCCAGAATTAGGTGATTTGTGGCAATGCGTTCACCGCTAGCCAGGAGCACTGCTTGCACTTGATTGTCTGCAATCTCAATGTCTTCGACTTTACTTTGAAAGCGTATTTCACCACCGAGCGCAATAATATTGTGACGCATTTCTTCTACCATGCCGACCAACCGGAACGTGCCGATATGCGGATGGCTGACGTATAAAATCTCTTCTGGCGCGCCTGCTTTAACAAACTCATTTAACACTTTGCGGCCATAATGGTTTGGGTCTTTAATCTGGCTATATAACTTGCCGTCAGAGAATGTGCCTGCGCCGCCTTCGCCGAACTGCACATTAGATTCTGGGTTAAGCTTAGATTTACGCCATAAATCCCAAGTGTCTTTAGTACGTTCGCGCACGGCTTTACCGCGTTCAAGTACGATAGGTTTGAAGCCAGACTGCGCCAAAATAAGTGCAGCAAAAAGACCAGCAGGGCCTAAGCCAACAATTACGGGTCTTTCTTTAAGTGTTTCTGGTGCTTGTGCTACAAATTTGTAAGAAGTATCTGGCGCAATTTTTACGTGAGGGTCTTTACCTAATTTGGCTAACACTTTAGCTTCACCGTTCACAGTAACATCAAGCGAATAGACTAACAAAATCGCATTGGCTTTACGCGCATCTACACCACGTTTGAATATGGTATATTCGACTAGATCGGCTTTATTAATCGCCAATTTTTTAACAATGGCAGCATTGATTTCGCTGGGTTGATGGTCAAGCGGTAATTTGATTTCAGTGATTCTAAGCATGTTATGTTTATTTGATTTGGCCTGATTGGTGTGTTTAGATAGTGCTATTCACAATAACTATGTATATAGACTATTTGTCGAATGATAACTGATGTTATAAAAGATTGCTTCCAAACATTAAAATTTTAAAGACTGCCTGATGAATAAAGCTTCAATCACACTATCAAACACCTTCAATCGTTTTTTTGATTCAGAAAAATCCAGTGGTATTTTGCTGATTATCTTTACGTTCGTTTCAATTCTGCTGGCTAATTCAGCGATTGGGCATGAGTATTTAAGTCTTTGGCAAATCCATGTGGCGGGTTTAAGCCTAGAGCATTGGATTAACGATGGCTTGATGGCGATATTTTTTCTCTTGATTGGTTTAGAGCTTGAACGCGAGATTTACGTCGGCGAGTTATCCAACTTCAAGAACGCGTTACTGCCAATTTTTGCAGCCATTGGTGGCATGCTAGTTCCAGCCTTGCTTCACTATTCATTTAACCAATCAATGCCTACACAAAACGGCATCGGTATACCTATGGCGACTGATATTGCGTTTGCACTTGGCGTTTTAGCCATACTTGGTAATAGAATTCCAGCCTCGTTAAAAGTCTTTGTCGTGGCTTTTGCTGTCATAGATGATTTAGGCGCAATTGTACTGATTGCAGTTTTCTATACAGCTAAATTTTCTGCTAGCTATCTCTTGGCGGCCTTATTTGTTTGGGCGGTGCTGATTTTGCTCAATCGACTATTTCGAGTGATGTCCTTACTGCCTTACATCGTTGGTGGCGTTATCATGTGGTTTTTTATGCTCAAATCAGGCATTCACGCTACGGTAGCGGGCATTATGTTGGCATTCGCCATTCCGTTCTCTGTGAAAGACGACGATCAAAAATCACCTTCACATCAGCTAGAGCATTTTTTACACAAACCCGTAGCGTTCATTATTTTGCCCGTATTTGCCTTGGCAAATACGGGCATTACCATACAAGCTGGTTGGATGAACGATTTAATGAGTGCTAACAGCCTAGGTATTATGCTTGGTCTGATACTGGGTAAGCCATTGGGCGTAGGTTTGCTTTGTTTCGTTGCGGTTATCACTGGCATCTGCCGCTTGCCAGCAGACTTGAAATGGTTACATATCGTCGGTGCTGGCATACTTGGTGGGATAGGATTTACCATGTCCATTTTTATCACCAATCTTGCTTTTCCTGCTAGTGTAGAAACCATTAATTCCGCCAAGATGGCGATTTTACTGGCCTCACTTTCAGCAGGCGTGCTTGGTTTTATTTGGTTTAAGCTATTTACAAAGACAGCAACCAGCGATTAGGTATTATTAATGCTGCGAAGGTGGTTCACTTACCTGATTTTTTGGATAAACTCTCACCAGTAAAATGCGTGGTCCTATCATTTTCTTCACCACCACATCAAAAGCCGTGAACTCTACACGCTGTCCTTCTTTAGGAAGGTCGCCAAGTGCCCACAATACAAGCCCAGCGATAGTATCGGCGTCTTCTGATTCAATATCAATACCCAAAGTGCGCTCTAAGGTATTCAGTGGTAATGAGCCTTTACCTAGCAGCGAGCCATCGTCTAATTTAGCCCATTCACTTTGCGATTGCCTGAATTCATCACGAATATCGCCAACTAAAGCTGAAAGTAAATTATCTAATGTAATGTAGCCAATCGGCGCGGCATCTTCATAGCCGACTACGGTGAAATGTGGCGCACCTTTTTGTAGTTTTCTGAATAAGGTCATGGCATGCGTGGTTGGTGGTACCTGCTCAATTGGCCGCGCTAGGCTTTTAATATCGGCAAAATTGGCATCTCTACGTAAAGCGACAAAAATGTCTTTAATGTGAATGATACCAGTCACAATGCCATCAACATTCACAACAGGGTAGCGGCTGTAACGGTGTTGCAAGATGCGAT
>JANLZY010000070.1:0-4678 GCA_031359365.1 Methylotenera sp.
GAAACCGTTTACATGGTGATGCAGTACGAGCGTGGAAAATCATTGCAAGAGTATATATTAGGTCAGCAAAGTTTGGTTTCTGAGCAGTTTATCAGGCGCGTTTTTGGTGAGCTTTCCAATGGTTTAAGAGAAGTGCACACACAGAAACTTTTGCATCTAGATATTAAACCCGCCAATATTTATATTCGGCTAGATGGTTCGCCTGTTCTACTGGATTTTGGCTCGGCTAGACAAGCACTGAGCGAAAATTTGGCGAAATTCTCACCTAGTTACACACCCGGCTTCGCGTCGCCTGAGCAGTATTACGACAGAAAACTACTCGGGCCTTGGAGCGACATTTACAGCATAGGCGCAACCATGTATTCATGCTTAACACGCACTTCGCCACCCGCGGCCAATCAGCGCATTAAAAATGATTTGCTTATTCCGGCAGTCAAATTAGGTAAAGACAACTACTCGCAAAGCTTGCTTGAAATTATCGATAGCTGCTTGAGTTTAGATTATCTTGAACGCCCACAAAGTGTGTTTTCGCTGCAAAAGGCTTTGCTTGAATCTAAACCACTTCCTAAGAAAAAATCTAGTTTGGTAAATAAAATAGTGCTTGCGCTCAATAAACCAATTTTGATGAAAAAAACACCCCCTCAAAAAGCGGTTATTACGCATACAACAACTATTTAACGCTCATCAACCATCATGAAATTTACTATTTTTCAAAATAGCCGTCAGGGTCCACGCCAATATAACCAAGACAGGCTGGCTTACTCATATAGTAAAGATGCCCTATTGCTGGTGGTGGCGGACGGCATGGGTGGCCATCGCCACGGTGAAATCGCCGCACAATTAGCCGTGACCACAATGACAGATGCTTTCCAGCGCTTGGCTGTGCCCATGCTTTCTAGCCCAGCTAAGTTTTTAATTGACCACATGCAACAGATTCACGACATGATAGACCAGCTCACGCAAGAACGAGAACTGATTGAAGCGCCGCGCACCACCATTGTCGCTGCGGTAGTGCAGCGCGGTGTATTGTATTGCGCGCATGTTGGTGATTCGCGGCTTTATCATTTTAGAGATGGGCATTTGCTATACCGCACCGAGGATCATTCCATTGTGCAATCTCTGTATTCGAAAGGCATTATCAATAAAGATGATATGTCTACGCACCCTTATCGACACAAAGTTTATAGCTGCCTAGGCGGCGATGTGCCACCGAAAATCGATCTTTCTGATCGACAAGAATTGGCTGAAGGCGATACCATTTTATTGTGTACTGACGGTGTTTGGGGGGCAGTGACAGACGAACAGATTAAACGCATACTCAACAGCCCTTCTATTACTGACGGCGTTACTACCCTGCTAGACGTCGCCGAGAACACCAGCCAAGACCAAGGCGATAATATGAGTGCTATCGGCTTGCAATGGGGTGATAAACAAAGCAATGGCCTTGCCGTTTCAACCATCTCGATGGCAATGGGCTTAACTACTACCATCATGAATCCAACCACATACCCTAATCCGCAAAACACTCAAGACGGAGCTATAGATGGCGATTTTACCGATGATGAAATTGAAAATACCATTGCTGAAATTCAACGTGCGTTGCTTAAAACCAAACGAATATAGAACTAAACGTATAATACGTACCTCAAAAGATTAATCAGGATTTAGAAGCATGCAATCAAGCAATTCAAGACCCAGCCAACGCGCTAACAATCAATTACGTAATGTCGAAATCATTCGCCATTACACCAAGCATGCTGAAGGTTCAGTATTAGTAAAATTTGGTGATACGCATGTGCTATGCACAGCCAGTGTGGAAGAAAAAGTACCTGGCTTTTTAAAGGGCAAAGGCCAGGGTTGGGTGACTGCTGAATACGGTATGTTGCCACGTTCAACTGGTAGCCGTATGGATAGAGAAGCCGCAAAAGGCAAGCAATCTGGCCGTACGCAAGAGATTCAGCGTTTAATTGGCCGCTCACTACGCGCTATTATTGATTTAGAAAAACTAGGCGAACGTAGTATTCATATGGATTGCGACGTGATTCAAGCCGATGGTGGCACCCGCACCGCCAGCATCACAGGTGCTTATGTAGCCTTGCATGATGCCATTTCAACCTTATTAAAAAGTGGCAAACTTACTACAAGCCCACTAAAACAAGGCGTAGCGGCAATTTCTGTAGGTGTTTATAAAGGCACGCCAGTACTTGATTTAGATTACATAGAAGATTCTGACTGCGATACTGACATGAACGTAGTCATGACAGCAGATGGCGGTTTTGTTGAGATTCAAGGCACTGCTGAAGGTGAGCCATTTAGCCGCGATGCCATGAATGCGATGCTAGATTTAGCTGCACACGGCATCAGCCAGCTCATAATCAAACAAAATGAGGTATTAAGTGTTTAGCAAGCTCGTCATCGCATCAGGCAATAAAGGCAAGTTGCGCGAAATTGAGCACATACTTGCGCCGCTAAAAATTGAAATCATCCCGCAAAACGCGCTTAATGTACCTGAGTGCGAAGAGCCTTTTTGTACTTTCATCGAAAATGCACTTGCCAAAGCACGCCACGCCAGTAAACACACAGGCTTACCAGCACTAGCTGATGACTCTGGTTTGTGCGTTGATGCGCTACAGGGCGCACCTGGTGTGCTTTCTGCACGTTATGCAGGAGAGCCTAAGTCTGACGAAGCTAATAACCAAAAACTACTTGAAGTCATGACAAACGAAAAAAATCGCCATGCACATTTTTACTGTGTGATGGTGCTAGTGCGCCATGAGCATGATCCAGAGCCTATCATTGCAGAAGGCCAATGGGTAGGTGAGATATTAAGCGAATATCGCGGCAATGATGGCTTTGGTTACGACCCCATATTTTTAGACGATAAAACGGGTAAAACTGTGGCGGAGTTGTCGATAGAAATTAAAAGCCGCATCAGCCACCGCGGACACGCAATGGCAAAATTATTGCAAAAAATAGAGCGATTAAGCACATGAGTACGCCTGAAAAATCTGCATGGCCAAAATGGGTGCGCGACGACGACAGCGTGGTTGCATGCACAGAAAAAGTCAAAGTCATGACTGAAAACTTTGATGAAATTAAACAAATCGCCCAAGACGCATTTGAAGATGGCTTGTTGATGGAAGTTTCTGAAGAGCAAATGCGTGAGGCCTTGCATCATCTTGTTGATATGCTGGTGAATCCTTATCAAAAAAATCATTGAAATAAAACCTGCGGCATCGTTTGATCCAAAGCCGATTAATACCATTGCGCCATTAGCAGGCGAGGCGACTTTATCTGGCCTGATGAACCCACCGCCGCTGTCTCTATATATCCATATTCCATGGTGCGTAAAAAAATGCCCTTATTGCGATTTTAACTCGCATGAAAGTCGGCATAAAGATGGCGCAATTCCAGAAAGTGCTTATGTCGACGCATTAATTACAGATTTGGAGCTTGCCACGCCTAAAGTATGGGGGCGGAAAATCAAAAGTGTATTCTTTGGCGGCGGCACGCCTAGTCTATTTTCTGCGGAGGCGATAGACCGTATTTTGAGTCATGTGCGCATGCTTACCCCACTAGAGTTTGACGCTGAAATTACATTAGAGGCAAATCCTGGCACTGTAGATGCCTCAAACTTTGTGGGTTACAAGCAAGCAGGCGTGAATAGATTATCACTAGGCATACAAAGCTTTAATAGTGATTATCTGAAAGCTTTGGGGAGAATTCATGATAGCGAGCAGGCTTTTGCAGCCGTTGAGCTTGCAATGAAAACCTTTGAGCAAGTGAATTGCGACATTATGTATGGCTTGCCCAATCAAAGCTTAGAGGATGCCATGCAGGATGCACAAACTGCCGTACGCTTAAGCCCTACACATTTGTCTTTTTACCATTTAACTTTAGAGCCAAATACACCTTTTTATCGCACACCGCCCAGCTTGCCAGATGATGACACTAGCAGTGATATGCAAATTGCTATTGAAACACTGCTAGCTGAAAATGGTTATGAACATTACGAAACCTCTGCTTTTGCAAAAAAAGGCAAACAGGCCAAACATAATCTTAACTACTGGCAGTTCGGCGATTATTTAGGCATAGGCGCTGGCGCGCATAGTAAATTAAGCTACCACGATAAAATCACCCGCGAAGTGCGCCCAAAACACCCTAAAGCTTATATGGAACAAGCTTTACAAGGCAAGGCAATAGAACGTGAATGGCTGATACCGCAAGATGAGCTAGGTTTTGAATTTATGATGAATGCGCTAAGGCTGATTGATGGCGTACCTGTGGATTTATTTCAGCAGCGCACAGGTTTAAATATTCGTGTGCTAGAAGCCGCGATTAAAACAGCGCAAAGCAAAGGCTTGCTAACTATTGAAGCTGGCAATATGCGGCCGACACTAGTAGGGCAGCGCTTTTTGAATGAGCTTTTAGAACTGTTTCTGCCTTAATTGAGGCTTAAATTCAGAGTTATTCTTGATTAGAAAATTTGTCGCGAAGATCCAAAATATCACGCAGTAGCTTAATTTCTAATAACACTTCCAAACCAAAGCCTCCACGCTCACTGTCGCGATTGTCGGTTAATAGCGTATCTAAATAACGCTTTGTTTCTATCAGTTTTTCTAAATTCTTATCACACTCACCCCAAAGCCTCATCAAAGGCTCAATAATGTGCGGAAAC
>JANLZY010000155.1:0-3180 GCA_031359365.1 Methylotenera sp.
GCCAATGATTTTGCTAGCTGGATAAGTCTTTGGGACAGCAGCTCTATATATCAAGAAACCCGATTAAGTAATGATGAGTAAATATGTCGCAAATGAAATCTAAAATCGGAATACGCGCAAAGTATTTATAGTGAATCAAATAGCGGTTATGTTCTAAACATAAAATAAACTGCACCCATCAAGCACATTCCCGCCCACAAAAAATCTAGCTTGAGTGGCTGATGCATATAGAGCACAGCAAATGGTACAAACACTGACAAGGTAATCACTTCTTGTAATATTTTCAATTGCCCAAGAGACATCACAGTGAAACCCAAACGATTTGCCGGCACTTGGAACATATACTCCATAATTGCAATGCCCCAACTAATGAGCGCCGCAATAATCCAAGGTTTCTGACTAAGGTTTTTCAAGTGTGCGTACCATGCAAATGACATGAATACGTTTGAAATGGTGAGGAGGAGGATGGTTTTGAGTATGGTAGGCATGATGATTTGAAACTAACAAGGTAGGAGTGACGAGTCGTCGCTCCTACCAACAGCATTTACACAGCTGACTCGCCTGTTTCGCCAGTACGAATACGAATAACTTGTTCAACTGTGCTAACAAAAATTTTACCATCGCCGATTTTACCTGTATGTGCGGCTTTAATAATGGCATCCATTGCAGCCTCTGCTAAATCATCCCCAACCACTAATTCCAATTTGATTTTAGGCAAAAAATCAACCACGTATTCAGCACCACGGTATAACTCAGTGTGCCCTTTTTGCCGTCCAAAACCTTTCACTTCCGTTACTGTTAGCCCGTTAACACCAATACTAGACAAGGATTCACGTACTTCGTCTAATTTAAATGGTTTGATGATTGCTTCAATTTTTTTCATATTTGCTGAGCTCCAGAATGGTTTTTTTAGTTAACTTAATTTAATCATTAAATTTATTTTTATAATTAGTTCAAGTGTATATCAAAATCTAACTTCACTGTTATCGGATGACGCCTATCTTTTCCAAAACCTCGATGTGTAATGCGAACGCCCACAGGGGATTGCCGGCGTTTATACTCATTTCTATCTATCAGCGTAATCACACGGTTCACATCTGTCGACGAATAACCCATAGCAATAATATCTTTAGCGCTTAAGTTGTCTTCCACATAGGCTTCAATAATGGCATCTAGCACGTCATACGGCGGCAAGCTGTCTTGATCTAACTGATTAGCGCGTAACTCAGCAGATGGTGGACGTGTGATAATGCGCTGTGGTATGGCTCTAGATAAGCTATTACGGTAATCGCACAGCCTATAGACCAACGTTTTTGGCACGTCTTTTAACAATGCAAAGCCGCCAGCCATGTCACCGTAAAGCGTGCAGTAGCCAACGGCTGTTTCACTTTTATTGCCTGTAGTTACAACAATACTGCCGAATTTATTCGATATTGCCATCAATAACATGCCGCGAATACGTGCTTGCAAGTTTTCTTCTGTGGTATCAAAAGGCAAATCTTTAAACTCATCAGCAAGCGCTACTCTAAAACCATCATAAAGACTAACAATCGGCATTTGGCTGTACTTAACACCAAGTAGTTTAGCCATTTCAGCAGCGTCATTCACGCTGATATCTGCAGTAAACGCTGAAGGCATCATGACCGCTTGTACTTTTCCAGCACCTAGCGCGTCTACCGCAATCGCCATTGTTAGCGCAGAGTCGACTCCACCAGATAAACCTAACACGATGCCAGGAAAGCCATTCTTATTCACATAGTCTTGCAGACCGAGTTTTAAGGCAGTATAAACAGAAGCCTCTATCGACAGCTGCGGTGTAACGGTAGCCGCGATTGGCTGTAATCCATTAAACTCTACTATTTCTAATACAGCATCAAAAGCTGGTAATTGTTGAGTTAAATCACCTTCTGAATTTAATACAAATGAGGCTCCGTCAAATACCAATTCGTCTTGCCCACCCACCATATTGGCATAAATAATTGCCAAATCAGTTTCGTATACACGCTCGCGAAGAACTTCTATGCGGGTTGACTGTTTTTCCATATGGAATGGTGATGCATTCAAGGCAATCAGCACTTCGGCACCAGCAGCTTTAGCTAATGTTGCTGGATTTGGCTCCCACACATCAGCACAGATCAACACGCCAATTTGCACACCATTATGCGCAAAAACTAAAGGTTCACCGCCAGCAGTAAAATAGCGTTTCTCGTCAAATACGCTGTAATTAGGTAAGGCATGCTTATAGTAGGTTGCAAAGACTTTGCCACCTTGCAATACCGATGCCGCATTAAAGCATTTGTTACCCACTTGCCGCGGATGCCCAACTATCACAGTAATATCAGCTAACGCAGTAATATCAGCTAACGCAGTACTTAACTTTTCTAAAGCGGCATCGCAAGCCTGTAGAAAATCTTCACGTAGTAATAAATCTTCTGGTGGATAGCCACATAATGAAAGTTCAGGTGTCACCATCAACGTAGCGCCATGTTGCTTTGCTTGGGCTGCATTCGCCATGATTTTAGCTACATTACCCGCAATATCACCCACTAAACAATTCATTTGTGCGATGGCGATTTTCATTATGTAAGTGTTATTCTTTTTAGAGGTAAACAAAGTAAAAGTAAATCTAAGCAAAAAGCTAATCGAGTGTCATTAATAACTACCGCCAGCACCTTTAATCAACTCCACAATCTCTGCATTTTGTCCTTTAAGCGCATAAACCAAGGCGGTTAAACCATATTGATCTTTAACTTTAACTTTTGCATTATTTTCTAAAAGCAACTTCACCATATCAAGCTTATTATTGCTGACGGCAATATGCAGCAGCGGCGTACCTTCTGAGTCTAAGTTACCCACATTAGCACCCGCGGATAAAAGCACTTTTGCAGCTTCAAGTTGAGATTTTTTTACAGCCCAAGTAAGCGCGGTCCATTTTGAACGGTCTTTTTGATTCACGTTTGCACCACGTTGAGCCAATAACTGAATGGCTGGCGCATGACCTTGACGCGCAGCAACCATTAACGCAGTTAGGCCTAAATTATCTTGCGCCTGAATATCGGCCTTGTTATCAAGTAGCGCAGTAATCGTTGGAATGTCACCGCTTTTAGCTGCATGCATCAATACCGTTTTACCATCATCACTCTTGGTATTTGCATCTACACCATGTTTCAGCAAAGTACT
>JANLZY010000224.1:0-7986 GCA_031359365.1 Methylotenera sp.
CTTAAACAAGACGCCAGATTAAGTGCCCGTATTGCCTTTGAAAATTCACGTGGCTTATCTGAAGTATTTAATGACCGAATTAATCAA
Organism: Methylotenera sp.; assembly: GCA_031359365.1. Taxonomy (GTDB): domain Bacteria; phylum Pseudomonadota; class Gammaproteobacteria; order Burkholderiales; family Methylophilaceae; genus Methylotenera. The sequence continues at coordinate 88 of JANLZY010000224.1, forward strand.
GCGGATAAAGACGCGACCTTGGTATTTATTCATGACGATGTATGGATAGATGAAGCGAATTTCGCAGATGTTGTGGCAAAAGGGCTAGAGCAATTTGATGTGATTGGTATTGCTGGAAATAAGCGCATATTGCCTAACCAGCCAGCTTGGGCGTTTGTAGATACTCAATTCACTTGGGATGATAAGGCTAACTTAAGTGGTCAAGTTGCGCATAGCAAACATGCTTTCGGTACCGTGGAGGTTTTTGGCGAAGCACCTGCCGCATGCGAACTCTTGGATGGCGTGTTTCTCGCTGCTAAAAAATCTAGCTTAGTCCAAGCGAATGTTAGTTTTGATAAGCAGTTTGATTTCCATTTTTATGATTTGGATTTTTGCCGTACAGCAAGACAAGCAGGCTTAACGCTTGGTACATGGCTAATCAAACTTACCCATCAAAGCGCAGGTGCTTTTGGCACACCACAATGGCGAGAAAAACATCAAAAATATATCAATAAATGGGAAGCCCCCAAATCGGACATGATGATGACAAACAATGCAGTAGTAAATAATGAGGCTATAGAAGCAAATCAAGAACTACAGCAAGTCATCAATGAAGTATTAGAGATGGCAGTAAAGCATCAAGGTGCTGGGCAAATAGAGCAGGCGGAAGCGCTATATCATGAAATTCTAAGCATTCAAGCAAATCATGCAGAAGCTAATCACAATTTAGGTGTGATAGAGGCGAGTTTAAAAGGAGCGAAATCGGCTTTGCCATGGTTGGAAGTCGCAGTGCAATCCAAGCCAGAAAATGAACAATACTGGGTCAGTTATATCGATGCAATCATGCAGTCTAGCCCAATAGAGACGGCTATTTCAGCATTAGAGCTTGGTCAGAAATACGGCCTTCGAGCCGAAACTGCTCAAATGTTGGCAGCAGACTATATGGAAGCGCATGAGTCAAATTTGCGTTTAAGCAAACAAGCGCCTGCGACTGTCGCTAAGAAAATACTTAATTTAAAAATTCAGCACGAATTAAAGGAAAATTTCTAATATGACCACCGTTTACATTGGCATGACGGTTGATATTCTGCATCATGGGCATATCAACATCATCGAACAGGCAAGAAAATACGGTGACGTTACCGTTGGTTTACTGTCGGATTCAGCGGTGGCTGATCATAAGCGTTTGCCTTATTTGACCTATGAATATCGTAAACAGATTGTTGAGAATATTAAAGGCGTGGCGAAAGTTGTTCCGCAAGAAGAGTGGGACTACGCACCAAATATTAGAAAATATCGCCCAGATATTATGGTGCATGGCGATGACTGGCTTGAAGGGCCACTCTTACCATATCGCGAAAGAGCGCGTGTTGCACTCGGTGAGTACGGCGGTCATTTGATTGAGATTCCTTATACACGCGGCGTATCTTCCAAAGAAATGCTCACGCAAATGCAGACGCTTGGTACCACGCCAGATATACGCCGACGTACATTGAAACGACTCATCGCTGCAAAGCCCATTTCACGTTTTATAGAAGCGCATAACCCAATTTCGGCGCTCATTGCCGAGCATACGTCTTTTGAACGTGATGGCAAAAATTGTGAGTTTGATGGCTTTTGGTCAAGCTCGCTGACAGACTCTACCGCGCGCGGCAAGCCAGATATTGAAGCGCTGGAAATCAATAGTCGCTTATCCAATATCAATGACATATTCGATGTCACCACTAAGCCACTCATTATGGATGCGGATACAGGCGGCAAGTTAGAGCACTTTGAGCTGAATGTACGCAGTATGGAGCGACTAGGTATATCTGCAACTATTATTGAGGATAAAGTAGGTTTAAAAAAGAACTCATTGTTTGGGAATGACGTAGCGCAGAATCAAGATGATATAGGCGCATTTTGCGACAAGATTCGTGCAGGACGCGCCGCAAGAGTGAGCGATGATTTTATGGTGATTTCACGCATTGAAAGTCTAATTTTAGACAAAGGCATGAATGATGCCATAGAACGTGCACAGGCTTATGTAGAGGCGGGTGTGGATGGCGTGATGATACATAGCCGCAGGAATACACCAGATGAAGTATTTGAATTCGCCAAAATTTTTAAAGCTGACTTCCCAACCATTCCGCTGGTTTGTGTACCTACGAGCTACAACACGGTCACTGAAAGCATGTTGGCTGAGCATGGTTTTAATGTGGTGATTTACGCTAATCATTTACTCAGAGCGGCTTACCCAGCCATGCAAAATGTGGCGCGTGAAATTCTACGTAACGGACGTTCAAGTGAAGTGGATAAAGACTTAATGGCAATTAACGATATTTTAGAGCTGATTCCAGGTACAAGATAATGATCAACACTTCTTTATGATAAACCCCATGGATTTTCGTGCAGCATTAGATGAAGCCGATATTCGCTTTATCACTGGCGTGCCAGATTCGCTACTGAAAGACGTATGCGCTTGCATCAGTAGTTGCTATCCAGCTGAGCGTCACATCATTGCGGCTAATGAAGGTGGAGCCATAGGCTTAGCAATCGGCTATTACCTAGCAACTGCAGGACCTGCCTTGGTGTATATGCAAAATTCCGGTTTGGGTAATGTTGTCAATCCTATTACTTCACTTGCTGATCCGCAGGTTTATGGCATACCTATGCTGCTGATGGTAGGTTGGCGTGGCGAAATTAAAGCCGATGGTACGCAGTTGCATGATGAGCCTCAGCATGTAAAACAGGGTCAAATGACTGTCAATCAGTTGGATATTTTAGGTATTCCCTATCGAGTCATCGATGAAAATACACAAGACATTGCAGCTATCATGAAAGAACTTGTAGAGCTGACTTTGGAGCGGTCTGGGCCAGTAGCCTTGCTGGTGCGCAAGCAGACTTTCTCAACTTATAAGTTAAACGTTCAGCGCGATGATAGTCATTTGTTAACCAGAGAAGCGGCCATCAAACTATTGATTGACGTATTACCTGAAAACACCCCTGTAGTATCAACAACTGGCATGGCTTCACGTGAGCTGTTTGAGCATCGCAAAGCCACTACAAAAGCCTATGGCCATGACTTTTTAACTGTTGGTGGCATGGGTCATGCATCGCAGATTGCGACTGGCATCGCCTTGTCGCAGCCCGATCACAAAGTCGTGTGTATCGATGGTGATGGTGCTATGTTAATGCATATGGGCGGCTTGGCGATTAGTGGCAAGCAGGCTAACTTAATTCATATTGTCATTAATAATGGCGCGCATGATTCAGTTGGCGGACAACCAACGCTGGCAGAGAGCCTGAATCTAGCAAAGATTGCCGCTGACTGTGGTTATGCCTATGTAGCGCAAGCCGCCACAGAGCAAGAGGTTTTGCAGCATATTAGCTTAGCTGTTAAAGGCTCAAGTAGTGCTTTTGTAGAGATTAAGTGTAGGTGTGGCGCGCGAGCTGATTTAGGGCGTCCAGATAGAACTCCTTTAGTAAATAAAACCGATTTTATGAAGTTTTTGAAGGGCGTTACAAAGAACAGTACAGAGAGAATATAGATGAACGATAAATCCAAAACCATAGAAAACCTAGTGACTGAGCGCAATCAGGCTAAATTTATTTTTACTGCGGGTCCAGCCAGTTTATTGCCTGAAAATTTAGCAGGCTTGCGTCCATGTTTTGGCCGTGGTGATGGTGATTATGACGCAGTGGAACTAGATGTATTAACTAGACTTAAAGCGATGTCAGGGCATCAAAATATTGCACGCATGCAAGGTTCTGCAAGCCTTGCATTGGAAGTTTCTGCGTTAAACTTTTTGTACGGACGTGTATTGGTGATTAATACTGGCTATTATTCTGAGCGCTTAACATGGCTTGCAGAGTCCGCACAACGCCGCACTGGTGAAATTAAGTCTGTGACTACGGTGGGCTGGAAAGAAATGGCGTCAATAACAGGCCAATATGATTGGGTAGTCGCTTGCTACACAGAAACCAGTTGTGGATTGAAGTTGCCTATTGAATCATTGAAAGCATTATCCACAAAATTAAAAGCCCGCTTGATGTTAGATGCGACGGCTTCTATTGGTTTGGAAACTGGCCACGAACAAGCTGATGTGATTGCCTATAGTTCATGCAAAGGTTTATTTGGACTAACAGGTGCAGCTTTTATCGCCTTTAATGAAATGCCAATTATTGAACAGGATTCGTTTTATCTTAGCTTGGTAAGCCACTTGGAAAAGAAAATGACTGGCCCTTATCACGCCATTGCTTCTTTGTATGAGGTGTTAAAAAGACATGATAATTTCAAGGCGGCTGTGTTTGAAAATAAACGTATTTTCTGTGAAAAATTCCTCAATGAAAAAAGTCCTGAAACTAATCTTCCATTAACACATCAGCCAGTTTTATGTACATGGGTGGAGGGTGAAGTTACATCCTTAGATCCACGCGCTGTGCTTTACAAACCTCGTGGTAACCAAGGCGGTAGCGTGGTTTGCCATTTAGGTGAAGTACATCTTGAACGGCAAGCCCATGGTCAAATTTTAGATAGCTTGCAATTAACAGCGCCATTAACGGCAAGGTGAGCATTATGCAAAATATGAATGATACAAACGTCGCTAATCAAAATAAACCTAAAAGAATCATGGTCGATATGTCTGCCACTTTGATTCATCACGGCCACATTCGCTTACTTAAAGAAGCTAAAAAATTAGGCACTGTTATCGTCGCTTTAACCACAGACGATGAAATTGACACCAAAAAGGGTTACTCATCTGAGCTTAACTTTGATGAAAGACGCGAGATACTTGAGGCTATTAAATATGTAGATGAAGTTGTGCCGTGCAATTGGTTAATCGATGAGGCATTTCTTGATCAACACAATATAGATTTATTGGTACATGGTCATGACAACAGCAATCCGATTAGCCCAGCGCGCTTGCTGGTGTTGCCACGTACTGAAGGCATAAGTAGTAGCTTGCTACGCAGCCGAGTTTTAAAGGCAGTTGCAGAAATTATGGAAGAAAAACATAAATGAATACGCTTAACTGGAAAGAAATATGGAATCGCAGAAGTTTTTCAGCAGGTGAAAAACTAAGCCTAGACACACTAATTAAACTCGATGGCTTTGATAGTGGCGCAGGGCGCATTTCTTCTGATGATTGGCAGACCTATGCAGACATCATTTCAGATAAGTTAGAGATAGAAAGTGGTCATTCTGTTTATGAATTAGGCTGTGGCGCGGGTGCATTTTTGTATGCATTGCGAGAAAAAAATGCATTAAAAGTGGGTGGATTAGATTACTCATCTGCATTGATTAAGGCTGCTACGCATGTTATGCCAGACGGTCAGTTTGTCGCAGCAGAAGCGAAGTTGTTGGACACCGAGCCAGCCTACGATTTTGTGATATCGAACAGTGTTTTTCATTATTTTTCAAAAGATTATGCAGCCACCGTATTGGCTCGTATGGTTCAAAAAGCGAAGGCGGCTGTTGCAGTAATGGAAGTGCCAGATTTGCAGACTAAACTTGAATCAGAAACATTAAGGCGTGATTTACTTAGCCAAGAAGAGTATGAGAAAAAATATGCTGGCCTGGAGCATACCTATTACGAACGAGCTTGGTTTAAAGATCAGGCAGCAGCGCTTGGTTGCAGTTGTGAAATTTTTGATGGTTGTGTCCCCGGATATGCGCAAAACAGGTTTCGATTTGGCGCAATCATTAAAAAACATTAAGCATTATTAATGCGAATACTTTTAACTAGATACTCAATTAACTAGATACTCAATCAAATGAGACCTATATGACCAAGACTAACTCTAGCAGTCGCTCATTTCCTGCCATGACTTTTTTCTACACTGATAATTGTGAGCGTCAGGCATTAGCGCCAGTGGCGTTAGAGGCTGAACATCGCGGATTTGAAGTGAAGTTTAGTACTAATTCAAAAGAGCGAGCTGAAATCGGCGTGTATTGTGAACACGCTTGCCAACCGAATGCTGATTTTTCAGTCATTATGTTGCATGATCTGGCACAAAGGCACGACATTTGGCCGTCATTTTGGCGTTATGAGCCTTGGAATAAGTTTGATATAGGTATCGTTCCGGGTAAATCATGGGTTGATCGCTGGCAAACGCAAGCTGGATTTCCTATGGCTAGACCACGTTTAGGAGTGTTTGATTCTGGCTGGCCAAAGGCTGACTTAGTTTTTCGTGACAAAGATGTATTTTCTCTTGAGGCAGATAAACTACGTAAAACGCTTGGACTGAAATATGAAAAATCCGTGCTTTATGCTCCGTCATGGGAAAACCATGGCAAGCAAGATGATTTTGTTAAGGCGTTTATCGATTTACCGGTCAATGTTTTATTGAAGCAAGCGCCATGGTCAAATGCCTATCCTGAGGTATTGAGCAATATACGCCAGATGAATGAGCTGCATCGTGGTTGTGCGGATAACGTGCATATTATTGATGTCGAGGTCAGTATTATGTACTGCCTGAGCTTGGCTGATGTGCTGGTTTCAGATGAATCTAGTGTGCTTACGGAAGCGTTGTTACTAGATGTTCCGGGCGTCGCAGTGACTGATTGGCTTATTCCAGACAGCAATCCACCGCGCCCAGCCAGCGTGCCATACGATTATGTGACTAAAACTACCAAATCTAAAATGCGTGAAACCGTAGAAGCGATTTTGGCTGAGCCCGAAAGTACGCGTCAAAAAACCCGTCAAGATAGAGATAATCAGTTTAGTAACCTGGGCAAGAGTGCTGTACTGATTATGGATAATATTGTGGCTGCGTTAGAAGGCAGAGCGTTACCAACACCAGCGGTGATTGCTCAAGTTGACCTCGATAGAGCTGAATACCTTCGAGCAGAGCAATACATTAATGCTTCTGATAATTTAGAAGCCATGAAGATATTGATTCCATTGGTGCAGGCTGAAACTGAATGTTGGGAAGTCTATAACGACTTAGGCACGATGATGTTTAATGAAGGTAATCTTGAAGATGCCTTTTTCTTACTTGAAAATGCTGTCAAGCGAGCCCCAGATCCAGTGATTCCATTGAGTAACTTAATTGAAACTTATTGCGCTGCAGGTCAGGCTGATATGGCTTTGTTTAATTTAGCGCAATTGAGCCGCCATGTGCCAAAGTCTCAAAATAAGATTGCGGCAATTAGAGGTTGCATGGAGACTTTATTGTCTGCTCAGCAAGCGCCTGAGTATGAGCACGATACTAATCTCACTATGAGCGCTTAACTGATTTACATTAAGTCACTCACTAATAAATTACAAAGAAAATACAGTATACGGAGCAACATGATGAACGGTTATCAGTACAACAGCACAGACAATTATTATCATCCTAAAAGTCAGGATGACTTTGGCTATAAAGATTCTGGCGATGCGCAAAATAAAATTTATAGGATTATAAAAAACTCTAAAGATAAAGGTGTTTTTTCTGCGGAGTTGATTAATCAGGCAGATGATTGGCCGACCTATTATCATCTAACACCGTTACGCGCTAATATTTTACGACCATTTATTAAACAAATCTCAGCAGGTCGAAGTTTGGAACTTGGTGCCGGATGCGGGGCGATTACGCGCTTTTTAGGTGAGTTAGGCGGCAAGGTTGTTGCGGTTGAAGGTAGTGCAGACCGTGCGCGTATCATCGGTAATCGTTGTGCTGAGCTTAAAAATGTAACGGTGATTGCAGACCTGATTCAAAACTTTGAGCCGGATGAAAAGTTTGATGTGGTGACGTTAATTGGCGTGCTGGAATATTCACAGGTATACATCAATGAACCTGACCCAGTGCAATACTTATTAAAACTAGCGAAATCTTTTTTAAAGGATGATGGCGTTTTAATTATCGCGATTGAAAATCAGCTTGGTCTTAAGTATTTCTGCGGTTCACCTGAAGACCATCTTGGTCGTGCTATGTTTGGTGTGAATGATTCAT
>JANLZY010000264.1:0-7512 GCA_031359365.1 Methylotenera sp.
GCCATGGATGGCGCATCTACATAAGGCGGGTTGCTGATGATTAAATCGTACTTTTTGCCTTTGAGCGACGTGAACATATCAGACTTAATCGCCGTGACTTGCTCTTGCAGGCTGTAGTTTGCAATATTGATATTAGCAACATCAATCGCATCCTGCGAAATATCAATCACATCAATTTCTGCATTTGGAAACACGCTGGCGAGCAATATACCTAAGCAACCACTACCCGTACAGATGTCGGCAGCACTTTCGACCATTTCAGGAAACTCAATCCATGAGCTTAAGCCGTCAGCAAGTAGTTCCGCAATAAATGAGCGTGGAATCAATACGCGTTCATCTACATAGAATTTCAAACCTTGTAACCATGCCTCTTTCAAAAGGTAGGCGGTTGGTGTGTGCTTGGTAATACGTTGTTCGATAAAGTGAGCTAGTTTGATGCGTTCGTCAGCAGTAATACGTGCATCTAAAAAGTTATTGAGCGTATCCATAGGTAGATGTAGACCGCTCATGATGAGCCACACAGCTTCATCGTAAGCATTATCAGTGCCGTGACCGTAGAACACATCAGAAGCTTCGAATTGGCTTACAGCGTAGCGTATCCAGTCGCGGATGGTAAATAGCTCACTAGTAGCCGAAATTTGTGTATTGTTTGCCATGACGTTCTTTATTTAAGTAGTTTTTGTAACGTTAATTTATAGGTTTCTTTTAGCGGCTCAATATCCGCCACGCCTACGCACTCATTGAGTTTATGGATGGTTGCATTGAGCGGGCCGAACTCAATGACTTGCTTGCAAATGTCGGCTATAAAGCGACCATCTGAAGTGCCGCCAGTGGTCGATAGTTCAGGCGTTACGCCGTAAGCTTGCTCGATAGCCTCAGTAATCGCCTCAACCAGATTGCCACGTGGTGTAATGTAAGGAGGTGAGTATTCCCACTCCAAATCATAGTTGAGTTGGTGCCCATCTAAAATGTTGTGTACCCGAGATTTTAAATTCGCTTCAGTGCTGCCTTGATTGTTGAGTTCTGGGCAAAATCTGAAGTTGAATAAAATTTCCACTTCGCCAGGTACGACATTGGTCGCGCCAGTGCCGCCGTTCATGTTGGAGATTTGCCATGAAGTGGGCGGGAAATATTCGTTACCGTTATCCCAAACCGTTTCAACCATATCTTTAATGGCAGGCGCCACTAGGTGAATAGGGTTTTTCACTAAATGCGGGTAAGCAATATGGCCTTGGATGCCTTTCACGGTAAGCTTGCCAGAAAGTGAGCCACGGCGACCATTCTTAATCATATCGCCAACGACTTTGTTGCTAGTCGGCTCGCCAACGATACAATAATCTATCAGCTCGCCACGTGCTTTAAGTGCTTCAACTACTTTTACTGTGCCATCCACTGCCACGCCCTCTTCATCAGAAGTAATCAGCAGGCCAATCGAACCAGTGTGATTTGGGTTTTCAGCGATAAACTCTTCAATACTAGTAATAAACGCCGCCAGTGAGGTCTTCATATCTGCCGCACCACGTGCGTAAAGCAAGCCATCTTTGATAGTCGGCTCAAACGGAGGCGTGTGCCATTTATCTAGCGGGCCTGTAGGCACAACGTCTGTATGACCTGCAAACACTAACAATGGGCTACTCGTGCCGCGTCTGGCATATAAATTATCTACATTGCCAAAGCGCATACGTTCGATTTTAAAGCCTAGTGGCTCCAAGCGTGAAATCATCAGCTCTTGGCAACCTGCGTCTTCCGGTGTATTTGAGCGACGCGTAAGCAAGTCGATAGCTAAGCTGATTGTTTTACTTTGAGTAGTTGAATTTGTCATAGTAGTTCTTTGTAAGCTGCTTCAGTAAATCCAAAGCAGACGATTTTGCCTTCTTTGACTAATACTGGGCGTTTAATCACAGAAGATTTTTCTAACATTAATTTGATTGCGGATGGCGCATCAATGACCGCAGCTTTTTCAGCATCAGATAAGTTACGCCATGTCATGCCAGCGCGGTTAACTAACTTCTCCCAAGGTTGTTGGTTTAACCAAGCTTCAAGTAGAGATTGAGTCACACCATTCTTTTTAAAGTTATGAAACTCGTAAGCAATATGGTGCTCGGTTAGCCAGTCACGGGCTTTTTTTACGGAGTTACAGTTAGGGATGCCAAATAGCTGCATAAAAATAGTGTTTAAAATAAACGTTTTATATTAAAAACGCATTTTACAGCAATACGCTAGAGAAATAACCCAAAGTCCTGAGATTGTGCTGATAAGTTAGCATAATCTAGATGTGTAGGTTTTAATTTCGCATTTAAATATAGTGTCGAATGCTAATATCAAGCCTGCTCTATGAGGTGCTAGGTTTCGTTGAGCTCTTTAAAAAAACAATTGACCGTTTTCAGCAAAGTTAAGGTCTAGATTTTTTAGCAAACCGATTAGACGCTCACTAGGAAGTGGACGAGAGATAAAATAGCCCTGCATCTCATCACAGCCTAATTCTGCTAACAATACCCGTTGCCCCTCGGTTTCGATGCCTTCAGCGACTACGTTTAAATCTAGCGCATGGGCAAGCTCAATCACTGCTTGAACCACGCCACGTGTTCTATTGTTGGTTTCAATATCTTCAGTAAAAGTTGGGTCAAGTTTTAACTCGCTCACTTGCCATTTTTGAAGATTGGTTAAGCTGGATGAGTATGTACCAAAGTCATCCAGCGTTACTTTGATGCCTGCTTCTTTAAAACGAGCGAGTTGATTGTTGAAAACAGCCTGATTCTTAAGTGCGGTAGATTCAGTCATTTCAATGATTAAGCTTGTTTTAGGCAAGTCATATCTACTTAGCATGGCATTGATATTGCCAACTAAATTTGCGTTAATCATTTGCTGATGCGATATATTGACTGAGATATTGAATAGAATTTTTAAACTTGCTAATTGTTGTAGTGTGCGGCAACTTTCCTCAACCACCCAATCATTAATTGCGTAACTTAGACCAAATCGATCTGCCGCTAGCATGAAGTCACCTGGGTACAATAAACCTTTTACTGGATGATTCCAGCGTAATAATGCCTCTGCGCCTACTGGCTCTCTGGTAATGCTATCAATTTTAATTTGATAGTGAAGTGTTAGCTCATCATTCGCTAAGGCATTTTTTAAGTCATGCTGCATTTCAAGCAGATGATCGGCAGCTGTGGCGATTTCGTTATCAAAGAAACGATACTGATTTTTTCCATCTTTCTTCGCGCGATACATGGCGGTATCAGCCGCGCTAATGAGCTGTTGAATGTTGCCATCTTTAGGGTAAATCGCGACGCCAACGGAAATGGATAGATGCACTTCAGAGTTATTGATAGTGCATGATTCGCGCACTGCGCTCACCATACGCTCAATCACCGTGATGCAATCTTCATATGAATCTACCTCTTCAATAATGGCAATAAATTCATCGCCACCAATCCGTGCCACTTCGTCACAGCCACGTACTGCGGTGACTAATCTTCTAGCGACCTTTTGTAAGGCTAGGTCGCCAGCTTGGTGACCCAAGGTGTCATTAATTTGCTTAAAGTTATCAGCGTCTATAAAAGCCACCGCTAAGCTAGCGCCATTTCTGTCACATCTTCTAGTGGCAGCTTCTAAATGTTGCATTAAAGCGCGGCGATTAGGTAGCTGAGTTAAAGTATCGACCAAGGCTAGGCGACTTGCCTCTTGAGGATTTTCGTTTTTTAATGCATTGAATTTAAATGTATCGTAGCCAAATTTATCGTAAAAAATAGCCACAATGAACCCTACCAAGAATAAGCAAATTAGACCTAGTGCAATAGTCACGCCTAATAGCGTGCTATCAAGTTGCGTGCTTGTTTCACTATAAGCATTGAGCGGAATTTCAATCGATGCCATGTACACTAGGTGTACGCCAGTGATGGCTAATGAGGTTAAAGCTGCAAAAATAGATTTTGTCAGTAATTCGTATTTGCCAACATAGTTTTTAATCCAAAAAAATATGAGGATGCTTAATAGCGTGACTGAAAAGGTAGTAGTGAAGGCAATAGCGCTAATCAATGGGGTGAATGTCACTGCAGGTTGAATCTCCATTGAGGCAACGCTGAAGTAGAAGATGCTGTAAGCAGATATGCTGGCAATTAAGCCACCAATAATCAGTGTGTTGGCTGGGAGTATTTTTTGGCTTGATATATGTAATATGATGGCTGAAAATAAAAGCGCTGCAAGCCAAGCAAGCGCTAGATAGATTACGGTGAAGCCTGCAGATTTAACAACAGGAAAGGCCAACACATCAATAAAATGAATCGCCCACAAGCACGAGCCGACGGTGATGCTGCTATATGCCAGTAAGTTCTTTTTATCAATTACCTGCGATTTGTATAGCTTGCTGACTAAATTGAACGTAAGCAGCACCGCTACATAGCCCAGCAGCATAGAAAGCACGATTAATTTTATATTGTAATGACTCATTGTGACTGGATTATCTAAACTCATACTTAGTTAGAAAATGCCTCTAAAGTTAGTTAAATGAGTTATTGCAATGTCTATGCCATATTAAACATTCGTTTTCTATAGACGTAAAAAAGGCTGCAGAAGCTTGTGAGAGCTTACTTGCAGCCTCTTAATACAAGGGTGCTATTTAATTGCTGCTAACTAATCCCAATTAGTAACTGTCGATATTCTGACAGCTATGCATTACAACTGAGCATGCCAACTAGGCTTAGATGCCGTGCAGTTAAATGCCTCGTAGTAATTCGTTAATGCCGACTTTACCTAGTGTTTTTTCGTCTACTTTTTTAACGATCACTGCGCAATAAAGGCTATAGCTACCATCTTTAGAAGGTAAGTTACCTGAAACAACCACTGAACCAGAAGGAATGCGACCATAAGTAACAGTGCCTGTTTCGCGGTCGTAAATTTTGGTTGATTGACCAATATAAACACCCATAGAAATCACACAGTTGTCTTCTACAATCACGCCCTCAACCACTTCAGAACGTGCGCCGATAAAGCAGTTGTCGCCAATAATCGTTGGGCCAGCTTGAATTGGCTCTAATACTCCACCAATACCAACGCCACCGCTTAAATGTACGTTCTTGCCGATTTGTGCACATGAACCTACTGTCGCCCATGTATCTACCATGGTGCCTTCGCCAACGTAAGCACCGATATTGACGTATGAAGGTAATAACACCGCATTTTTACCGATGAATGAACCACGACGTACCATGGCATTTGGCACTACACGGAAGCCGCCTGCTTTGAAGTCTTCTTCAGTGTAATCAGCAAATTTTGGAGGTACTTTGTCGTAGTATTTAGTACAGCCACCGTCTAACAAAGTGTTATCTTCTAAGCGGAATGAAAGCAATACGGCTTTTTTAAGCCATTGATGTGTTTCCCAGTTTTGGCTATCGCCAATACGAGAAGCTACGCGTAGCGTGCCTGTATCTAAATCTGTGATTAAAGAAGCGACAGTTGCTTTAATCTCAGTTGATGCATTGCTCGGGTTAATGTTGGCGCGGTCTTCAAAAGCCGCTTCGATAATGCTTTGACGTGGATCCATAATGCTCTCAGAGTTAGTTGGTTTAATAAAAACGTTATTTTAACCTAAAGTGTGCATTCACCAAAAACAAAGCGCATATCAGATTTTCAATATCCGATATGCGCTTTAAGTAATTTCTAGCGAGCTAATTTTTACTACGCTTAATTACCTTTTCTTAGCGGCTTCATATAGCGGTTTTACTTTAGGTACCAATTTCTGTAGCTCGGCAATACGTGTGGTATCAGAAGGGTGGGTGCTAAAGAATTCTGATGGTTTATTGCCACTCAGTTTACCCATTTTTTGCCATAACGTGATGGCTGCTTCAGGGTTGTAGCCTGCGCGAGCAGATAATTCTAGTCCGATTCTATCCGCTTCCGTTTCTTGCAAGCGACTATTTGGCAAAGCAAAGAATAACTGTGAACCAACACTAGCGGCTTGCATAGAAGCATTACCAACGGCAGCACTGGTGCCATTGGTTAAGATTGCGCCTAATGCTTGTAGGCCAAATTGTTGCACATAAGCTTGAGACATACGCTCACGACCATGTTCGCGTAGCGCATGTGCTATTTCATGGCCAATCACTGCGCCTAGCTCGTCGTCAGTGGCTTTTAGTTGGTCGATTAATCCCGTGAGTACCATGATTTTGCCACCTGGCATGCAATAAGCATTCACTTGGTCACTTTTATCAACGTTGACTTCCCATTTCCATTGCACGGCATCTGGTCTAAATACGCCAACTTGTGCGATCAGTCTATTTGAAATAGTGCGTACACGTTCTAGTTGCACTTTGTCGGTATTGAGCGTGTTTTTCTTTTGAGATTCTTGCAAGGTTTGAGTGTAAGACTGGTTAGACATGGCTACGACTTGCGATGCGGGTAGTAACATGAATTGCGAGCGGTTTACACCAGATACACTATCTTGAGTGGTGGTTGCACAACCGTTGAGTTGCAATGAAATGGCTGTCAGTAAAATAAGGGTCAGTTTTTTCATGGTTGTTCCTAAATCTTAATATAAAAATATTGAGCTGATTCACTACTCAATTGACATTTAACGCATGAGTGTAGTCTAAAGTCGAATGTAAAATCGTCAACAATTGTTAAATTTTTAACTGAGAACCTAGTTCAATCACGCGGTTTGGTGGCAGTTTGAATTGGTTGGTAATGGTTTCAGCACTTCTAAATAAGCCAATGAATATTTTCTTGCGCCAGAAAGACATGCCGGATTTGCCACTGGCAATCAGAATTTCTTTACCAATAAAGAATGAGGTGTCCATTTCATCTAATACCAAGCCTTTTTCGGTACAAAGTTGCAAATCACGTGGTAAATCGGGTTCATCTTTAAAGCCGTATTGCACCGTTACTCTATAGAACTCATGCGGCAGCACTTCTAGCTTCACACGCTCTTCTTCTGAAGTGTGAGGGTAGTCCAAAAATTTAACGGTGAGTATCACCATTTTTTCGTGCAGTACTTTGTTATGTTTTAAGTTATGTAGCATGGCATGTGGCACACCATCTGGGTTTGGCGTCATAAATAGTGCGGTGCCAGAAACACGAGTTGGGGGGTGCGCGCCAATGGCTTCAATAAATGGGTCTAACGCCATGGCCTCGTTTTTAAGTCTTGTATAAACTATGCCGCGACCTGTTTTCCAAGTCAGCATCAAGGTGAAAATGACAATGCCAATGGCTAGCGGTACCCAGCCACCATCAGGAATTTTCAGAACGTTTGCACTGAAAAAGGCAATATCCACTGTGAGGAACATCGCTACTAGCAAGCCTGTGCGCAGTTTGCTCCATCCCCAAAGGTTATGAAACACAATACCGGCTAACAAGGTGGTAATAACCATATCGCCAGTCACCGCAATACCATAAGCGGCGGCTAAGTTGCCTGATGATTTAAAGGTTAACACCAATACCATCACCGCAGCCATCAAGCCCCAGCTAACACGTGGCATATAAATCTGTCCTTCTTGGCTTTCTGAGGTATGTTCA
>JANLZY010000272.1:0-4266 GCA_031359365.1 Methylotenera sp.
GAAGCAGATAAGACAAGTACCGACAAAGAGTCGTTACAAGTAGCGATAAATAGCTGGCTGAGCGACGGGAAGTCACAAAACACACCCAAATATCTTTCACACTATTCGCGAGCGTTCTCTACTGATGGCATTAGCTTCCAGCAATGGTCAGACCATAAATTCACGGTGCAGGCAAGTAAGCCAAAAATTGACATTGCGTTAACTAACATCAGCATGTTTGCTTACCCAGATGCAGATAAGAAGTTAGTAGTCGTTGATTTTACGCAAGACTTTAAGAGTCCAACTTTAAGCAATAAAATGCAAAAACGTCAGTACTGGATTCAAGAAGATAATACTTGGAAAATCATCTACGAAGGTTCAGCTTAAGTCGCTATCTTAAGTCATCATCACGTTTGCTTTAACCCTAAGGAAGTTTATGCGTAAATTTTATACTGTTGCCATACTTGCAGTTTCCGTGACTGTTGCGTTGCTTAGTACGCCAGTAATGGCTGCCAACCCTCAAGTCACCTTTGAAACGAATCGCGGTAATTTTGTTGTTGAGCTATACCCTGAAAAAGCGCCTAAAACGGTCGCCAACTTCTTGAAATATGTGAACTCTGGATTTTACAAAGAGACTATTTTTCACCGGGTTATCAATCACTTTATGATACAAGGCGGTGGTTTTAATGCCGATATGTCTGAAAAGCAAACACTTGCATCGATCAGCAATGAAGCGGCTAACGGACTAAAAAATGAAATTGGCACAATTGCCATGGCAAGAACTAGCGATCCAGATTCTGCAACAGCGCAATTTTTTATTAACCTTGAGAACAATGTTTCGCTTAACTATCAAGGTCCAGACCCCGAACTTATCGGATATTGCGTATTTGGCCGTGTATTAAAAGGCATGGATGTCGTGCGCGAAATTGGTATCACCCCCACCATAAACGTTGGGCAATTCTATGACGTGCCAAAATCAGCAATAGTAATACACCAAGTTAAACTCAATACTAACGCAACTAGCAACTAGGCCTTGTATAGGCTTTATTTACACTTTTAACATTAAGGATATTTTGTGGTTAAACTACTTACAAATTTTGGCGAAATTACTTTAGAACTCGATGCAGAAAAAGCACCGATTACCGTAGCAAATTTTTTGCAATATGTAGACAACGGTTTTTATGATGGTACGATTTTTCACCGTGTGATTGATGGCTTTATGATTCAAGGTGGTGGTTTTGATGCAACGATGAATCAAAAAGAATCTGCAGATGAAATTAAGAATGAAGCAGACAATGGCCTAGTAAACAACCAATACACCATTGCGATGGCTCGCACTTCTGCGCCGCATTCAGCCAGCAATCAATTCTTCATTAATGCTGGTAATAATGACTTCTTGAACCATTCAGCACCTACAAGCAGCGGCTGGGGTTACTGTGTTTTCGGTAAAGTGATAGCAGGTATGGATGTTGTTGATAAAATCAAAAAAGTGAAAACTGGCAGCAAAAAAGGTCACCAAGATGTGCCAGTTGAGAACGTCATTATTGAAAAAGCAACAAGCTGCTAATGCTTGTCGCGTTAAACTGTAATCTGGCAATCATTTTGGATTACGCTGTTTAACATGAAAAGCCTCGGAGATAAATCGGACAATCAATTAAGCCAGAGCTTAATGGGTCACAGCCTACTTATCTCCGATTTGCATTTATGCACCAGCCGACCACATATCACTACAGCGTTTTTAAACTTTCTAAAAGACACGGCTTCCCAAGCAGTTGCGCTTTATGTTTTAGGTGATTTGTTTGAATATTGGGCGGGCGACGACGATATTCATGATATCAATCATCAAGCAATAATCTTAGCTTTCAAGCGCCTGGCTGATGCTGGCGTTAAGCTTTACTTGATGCATGGCAATCGCGACTTCCTTATTTCCAGCGGGTTTTGCGATGCAGCTGGAATGACTTTACTGCCAGATCCTAGCATTATCAATCTACATGGCAAAACTGTATTACTTAGTCATGGCGATGATTTATGCACCGATGATGTGGAATACCAAAAATTCAGGTTACAAGTGCGTGCTGCTAAATGGCAGGAAGATTTTCTGAAATTACCACTAAAAGTCAGGAAAGATCAGATTAAAGCTATCCGAATGCGTAGCGAGCACGAAAAATCACAGAAATCTATGCAGATCATGGATGCTAATCAAACTGCTGTTGACCGCCTATTAAAAATTTACCACTATCCTGAGATGCTAATCCACGGTCACACACACCGACCCTATGAACATCAGATTCAATTAGACGGGCACAATATAACAAGATGGGTATTAGGCGATTGGTATGAACAAGGCAGCTACTTACGTTGTGACCAGTTTGGCTGTAAACCCATGACCCTATAAACGTAATTAAGGTTGATAGCCTGGAATCTTAGACTCATCAACTTCGTCAATCTGTTCAGGCTCTAAGAATTGTTGGGCGTATCTCAAGTAAACTTTTTCACGCACAAAAATATCAAATAAATCAGGATCTATATGATGATCAACTTTCATCTTACCTAAAATATATAATGATTCTGATAGTGTTTTAGCTTTTTTATACGGACGATCTTTTGAAGTAAGCGCCTCAAAAATGTCCGCAATGCCCATTACACGCGCCGGAACAGACATTTGCTCACGCGTTAACCCTTTTGGGTAACCTCGGCCATCCATGCGTTCATGATGACCACAGGCGTATTCTGGCACGCGCTTTAAGCCATTTGGGTAAGGCAAAGAATCTAGCATATGAATAGTCACAACGATATGATTATTAATAATCTCTCGTTCTTCTTTGGTTAACGTACCACGGGTAATATTGAGGTTATAGACTTCATTCTCACTCAAAAATGGCCTTGAGTCGCCATTTACATTGACTAACTGATTCGCAGCGATATTAATGACTCGCTGCTGATCTTCATCCGTCATAGACTCGCTGCCGAAATTAGACTTTCTTAGAAACTGCAGATCTTCATCACATTGCTGATTAAACGCGACTAACTGAGAGTCTAAATTAGCAACATCTTGCACTTGTCCATTTTTCAATGCTTCAACTTGTTTTTTCAGGATGTTGCACTCAGCTTGTTTTTTAAGCAATTCAAATCGCTGTTCAACCAAATAAATCCGGTCGAATATTCCAGACAACTTAGTGGGTTTATCCATCACAGACTCTGGCGTGGTGACTTTACCGCAATCATGCAGCCAACCAGCAATCTTCAACTCATAAAATTCTTTTTCATTGAGTGTAAAGTCTTTAAGCGGACCTTCTTTTGCGTCAATTGCGGCCTGCGCTAACATCAAAGTAAGTTCTGGCACACGTCTGCAATGTCCACCAGTATAGGGAGATTTCTGGTCAATGGCTTCCGCCATCAACTCAATAAAAGCTTCGAATAAGCCTTTCAAGCCCTCAATCAAATTCTGGTTAGTCATCGCAACCGCCGCTTGTGAGGCCAACGATTCAACCAAGCTTTGATTGGCTTGTGAGAACGGGATAATCTCATGCGTATCAAGATCAATCGCATTGATCAGCTGCAGTACGCCGATGACCTCTGCCTCATGATTCTTCATCGGAATCGTTAAAAATGACTGAGAGTGATAGCCAGTCTTCTCATCAAATTTACGTGTGCCAGTAAAGTCGAAACTCTGAGCGCTATAGGCGTTTTCAATATTAACGGTTTTATCGTTCACGGTCGCGTATGCTGCCACCGTGGTTAAGTTAGGCCTACCATCATCTAAATACAAAGGAATAGGCAAAAATGGAATTTCCTTGCCTGTTGTACCACCCATTGCAAGCGCTAGCGTTTTATTGCGCATGATCTCAAATTTAAGATGCTTATCATCGGTAATGGTGTACAGCGTGCCGCCGTCCGCATTGGTAATTTCCTGCGCGCCTAGCAATATCGTTTCTAAAAGACGTTTGTTATCCCGCTCAGCAGAAAGCGCTACACCTATCGTGTTCAAGCGCTCAAGTCGTTTTAGTAAATAAGGGTGTTGTTGATCCATCATACTATTGGATTGATTATGTAGCTTAGGGGAAAAGTGATTTTCATATTGATTAATTCAGACTAAACCTTATCTAAATAAAACTCCATTTTGATACCAGCAAGCTCTATCACGTCATGATCGCTCAGTGCAAATGCCTGCGAGCCTATAGAGCCACCATTGACGATAGGAAACACTTTACCCTCAACATGCGTAACGAAGTAACCCTGCGAGCGTTTAGTGATTACCGCTACCTGCACGCCCGTTTTACCCAAGGT
>JANLZY010000281.1:0-2210 GCA_031359365.1 Methylotenera sp.
TTTACCCGTACCAGTTTGTGCGCCAGCCAGTAAATCGCCACCGCTTAATACTTGCGGTATCGCTTTAGATTGAATTGGGGTTGGGGTGGTATAGCCAGCGTCGTTAATCGCACGCAAAATGGGTTCAGATAAGCCTAACTCGTTAAAGTTAAGGATTGTTTCAGTTGTCAAAGTATAAAGCTCCAGCTTGAAATTTAAGCCGACCTATTACTTATGAAGCAACACCAATCGAGGTAGGCAAATATAATAATCATTCAGGTGATTTGAAAATCAAGAAGATTAAGGATTAGGACCGCTACGCTGATTGGTTGGCATAGGGCTGATATTTCTCTATGCATTATACGGTGAATTTAAATTAAAGCTAGAAATAGATATTGGTTTGAATTTTTACCGAAGAAAATCTATTTTTTTGAAAAATCAACTTTTAAATTTAGCAAATCGTTTAATTAATTGATTGACTAATTTATCTGCATTTGTAACGAAAGTGCTTTCCACAATATCTGTGGATAACTCTGTGATTATCTGTGAAATGTAATCGTAACATGGCGTTTTATAAGGGTTTTGTAAAAATCGTATAAATAGTAATCATTTAATTTTATTTATAAGAATCAATTGGTTACGTATAGTCTTCAGATTGCAACGATTTATCTTGCATACTTAATGTAAAACTTTAAGTGGTGTGAATAACTTAGCAAAATTTTGATTGATATCTAAAAAATTGCGTCTAGTAATATCAACTACTTACAAACTATTTACTCGATTGTTACAACTTTAAACCAGCACCCGAGTTCAAATATTACAAATTTTATATACTAGTGGTGCGAATGTTCGCGTCGCCAATGCCATGGAGCAACAGGCTTTTCATCGGACCAAAGTCCTAACATGAGTCGACGTGCATTTTTGGCGGCGTTCTCGATTTCCGTATCGTTTGAGTATTGTGCGTAAAACCAAGCTAAGCCGTGCTCGGCCAAGTAATAGCTTGCATCAATACCATTGCACTCTAGTCTGCCGAGAAAACGCTGGTATTTGTCTGTGCCAGATATTCTTGCGGTGACAATAATGTTTTTGCCTTTGCAGAGATTTATGAGTGCTCGTCGAGATTTTAAGCCGTAATTTTGGTTGCGCTCTGGTGCATCAATGTCAGTTAGGCGTAATTTGAATTCATCTTGTGAGTCGTTTAAGGCGATAGGGCGCAACTTTACCGTATCGCCGTCATACACGTAAGTGACTGTGTAGGTGCTTTCTTCAGCTTGGCTTGTTGCGATAGAAAGACATAGGACAATACAGGTAAAGCAAACTCTAAAGATCAACGAGGGCGCTCTTTACGTGACTTACTCATTGTCTAGTAGGCTGTCATAGTTAGAAGGCTCCAACACGGTAGGAATAGGTTCTGCTTCTAGGTTCGTATGGTCTTTACTATAATGCAAACCACGGCTTTCTTTACGTGAAATGGCGCTTTCAACAATGAGCTCAGCCACTTGCAGTAAGTTACGCAACTCGATTAAGTCGTTGCTGATTTTGAAGTTGCTGTAGAACTCATAGACCTCATCGCGCAGCATGTGAATGCGGTGCAGGGCACGACTTAGCCGTTTGTCGGTACGCACAATGCCCACGTAGTTCCACATAAAGCGGCGCAGCTCGTCCCAAGTATGTGTAATCAGCACCTCTTCATCCGCATCGGTTACGCGACTCTCATCCCAATAGGGTAATTGTGGCGATGGTTTTGTTGGCTGGCTGAGAATGTCTTTTGCTGCCATTTGACCGAATACCAAGCATTCAAGTAAAGAGTTACTGGCGAGACGATTCGCACCATGTAAGCCAGTACAAGCGGTTTCACCGACAGCGTATAAATTTGCAATATCTGTGCGCCCTTTGTCATCAGTCATCACACCGCCACAGGTGTAATGTGCTGCTGGTACCACTGGGATGGGCGTCTTGCTGATGTCGATACCAAATTCTAAACAGCGTTTATAGATATTGGGAAAATGTTCTTTTATGAAAGATAAAGGTTTATCGGTAATGTCTAAGTAGACGCAATCTAAACCACGTTTCTTCATTTCAAAGTCAATCGCACGTGCTACTACATCACGCGGCGCAAGTTCTAAGCGTTCATCATGATCAAACATGAAACGCGTACCATCGGCAAGTTTTAGTAATCCACCTTCACCGCGTACGGCTTCGCTAATCAAAAATGATTTGGCATGTGGGTG
>JANLZY010000292.1:0-3336 GCA_031359365.1 Methylotenera sp.
TTGAATAGTATCGCCTTCCCAAAATGAGAAGGCCCATAAATCACGAGCAGTCGCATTAGCATCTAGTTTAGGAAGGTCTAATTTAGGATAATGCGTTAAATAGCCCAAAATAAATTGCGGTTTTTTCGTACTGTAATTACGGTTATAGGCTTTCATATTAGCTGCTGTGCGTGGGATTTTTTGCAAATAATCCACTACAAAATCCGCGTGCAGCATAAACACATTACTATCAACAAAGTAAATTTTATTGGTTTTCAGATCTATTACAAACTTACTAAATTCAGCATCACGCAATGGTTTACTTAACCGTTTCCAAGTCGCCATATCTCGTACTTCAGCCTGCCACACTCGGCCAGAAGGCACTTCAGTAGGTGGATTTGGATTTGTGCAATCTCTACACATAATGCCAGCAGGCGCTTGCTGATTATTTAACTCATGGTTTTCAACTGAGTTCATTAGCGCAGGATTCATACGCCGCGCCTCAGCAGAGCTCACGCCAAGTAGCATACTTGCACACAGCACAAGCACCCATGTTAAACTTGAAGTTATATTTGAAATTTTGAGCAATTTTATTGTTTTTAGCATAAGCAAAATCTACCATGACAACGCAGATAAATAAACGAATAGTTTCAACAAAGCTTGTACTCGGCATTACTGGCGGCATAGCGGCATACAAAGCGGCTGAACTAGTGCGTTTGCTGGTTAAAACTAACTACGATGTACAAGTCGTCATGACCGCTGCCGCTTGCCAATTTATTACACCAGTGACTATGCAGGCGTTATCTGGCAAGCCCGTGTTTATTGACATGTGGGATAGCAGCATCAGTAACGGCATGCCTCATATAGAATTAAGCCGCGAGGCAGATGCGATTTTAGTCGCCCCAGCCAGTGCAGACTTTTTAGCAAAATTAGTACAAGGCCGTGCTGATGATTTGCTTTCTACGCTATGTTTGGCAAGAGATTGTCCATTACTGGTCGCACCTGCTATGAACAAACAAATGTGGGAAAACCCAGCTACGCAACGTAACATCAATCAATTGATTACTGATGGCATTTGCATTTTAGGTCCTGACAGCGGCGAACAAGCTTGTGGCGAAGTTGGTTTAGGCAGAATGCTAGAAGCAGAAGCTTTACTGGCGTTAGTAAATGCTCACTTCACCCCCAAGCTATTAGCTGGCAAACGTGTGCTGATTACCGCTGGTGCCACATTAGAAATGATAGACCCAGTGCGCGGCATCACCAATCTAAGCTCAGGGAAAATGGGCTACGCCATCGCTCAAGCAGCCGCTGATATGGGTGCAGACGTCACACTTGTCAGTGGAATAACTGCGCTAAATGCAATAACAAATCTCACCAATATTAGAGCCGAAAGCGCTCAGGCGATGTATGAAGCAGTCATGAGCAATATTATCAATCAGGATATTTTTATTGCCGTAGCCGCAGTGGCTGATTACCGTCCTGTGGCACCGCAACATGAAAAAATCAAAAAAAGCACATCTTCACTCACGCTAGAACTCACGCCGAATAAAGACATATTGGCGGATGTTGCCAGCTTACCTAATGCGCCATTTTGCGTAGGATTTGCCGCAGAAACTGAAAACTTACTCGAATACGCTGAAACCAAACGTAAAGAGAAAAAACTACCACTCATTGTCGCAAACTTAGCTAAAGAAGCCTTTGGTAACGAAGAAAATAGCGTGACGCTTATTGATAAAAATGGAACACACCCAATCCAACGTGCACCTAAAACTGAAATTGCCAAACGGTTATTGCAGCATATCGCTAGCATGCTGTAAAACCATAGCTAGAAATTTACTCAGTTCGCCCTCACGGGCAACCCACTTTTTTATTCGCGATAATTCGTGTTTAATACTAAGTTAAAATTCACTGTTATTTACTGAGAACCAAATGAAAATTATCGTCGACCTAAAAATTTTAGATGACCGTTTACACGAGCAAATGCCCACCTATGCTACAGAAGGCTCTGCTGGCTTAGATTTACGTGCATGTATTGATGCTACCATTACCTTGCAGCCTGGCGAAACAGTGCTCATCCCTACAGGCATGGCGATTCATTTAGATAATATTTATCATGCCGCACTTATTTTGCCGCGCTCTGGACTTGGTCACAAGCACGGCATTGTTTTAGGCAATTTGGTTGGTCTGATTGACTCAGATTATCAAGGCCAACTCATGGTGTCATGCTGGAATAGAGGCAATACAGCTTTTGAGCTGAATCCTATGGAGCGTATTGCTCAATTAGTGATCGTACCTGTTCTGCAAGCAGACTTTCATCTAGTAGATGATTTTGACGCAAGTGAGCGTGGCGAAGGTGGGTTTGGCAGTACAGGTAAACATTAATTAGCCGCATTGAGGACTGAATTTCAACATTAATCATAGCTAACGCTTAAATTTCGGTTAAATCTTGAACATTATTGATTTTTTCTGATATTTCTCTTGAGAATAAGTTGGCTTTCATACTATAATTGCGGTCTTTCAAAAAAAGCAGAAGTTTGGAGATTAACCATGGCACGTGTATGTATGGTAACTGGCAAAAAGCCAATGGTGGGTAACAATGTTTCTCACGCTAACAACAGAACAAAACGTCGTTTTTTACCTAATTTGCAAAACCGCAAATTTTGGGTTGAGAGCGAAAATCGCTGGGTAAGCATGCGCATTACTAATAATGCGTTACGTACAATCGACAAAAACGGTATTGATGCCGTGCTTGCTGATATGCGTGCAGCTGGCCAGAAAATCTAAGGATAGAATATCATGCGCGAAAAAATCAAATTAGAGTCTAGTGCTGGTACAGGTCATTTTTATACCACTACTAAAAACAAACGTACTATGCCTGGCAAAATGGAAATCAAGAAATTTGATCCAGTAGTGCGCCAACATGTGATGTACAAAGAAACTAAACTTAAATAATATCTGCACTTAGATATATTTAAGTTTAATAAAAAACCCGCTAATAGCGGGTTTTTTATTATCTAATGCTTAAACATACTTAATGATTTGCACCTAAGCGGATATTTCAGCCAACTTAGCGGCTGCATCTGTCTTTGCAAAGACAATACCGTTAGCTTCAAAGGCTCGCCATATTGATAAGTAAAGCAAAGACTGTAGCGCACCACCGCCTGACTCAGGATTCATTACCCATACGGTCAGACTTAAATCAATGCCGTTCTCGGTAAATCCTTTCACTAATACGTCTGGCGAGGGTTTCATTAACACTCGGTCCTGCTGCATCGCCACATCATGCATCAAGGCCACCGCGCGATCTAAATTACTCTTATAGCTAATACTCAAATTAATTTGTACGCGACCTTTATG